>DASRPJ010000266.1:0-2532 GCA_035646435.1 Thermoanaerobaculia bacterium
GTATCGCCCGAAGGGTATCGGGGCTTCTTCCGTGCGATCTCACCCGACGGGCGGCTCCTGCCGGTGCGGGGCCCGGATCAACGCTTCTATCTCTATCCCCTCGAGGGGGGCGAGCCGACGCCGCTCTCCGGGATGTCGGGCACCGACAACGCGTCGGGTTGGACGGCGGACGGCCGTCTGATCGTGTGGAGCCGCGGCGATGCGCCGTTGAAGGTTTTCTTTCTCGACACCCGGACCGGGAACCGGGAGTTCTGGAGGTCCTTCATGCCCGGAGACTCCGCCGGCGTCCAGGACGTGGGCCCCGTGTTCACGACTCCCGACCGAAAGACGTACGTGTACACCTATGCGCGCATCCTTTCGGACCTCTACCTCGTCGAAGGGCTGAAGTAGCCCCAGTGGCGGTTCCGAGAAACGTCGTCGCCGTCGGAAAAGAGCTCGCCATCGTCTGGGAGGACGGCCGCGAGGACTACCTGGCGTTCGAGAAGCTCCGCCGGGAGTGCCCGTGCGCGATGTGCCGGGGCGAGCGGGACCTCCTCGGCAACGTGTACCGCGGCCCGAACCGGCCCTTGACCGAGCGCTCCTTCCAGCTCGTGTCGCACCACCCCGTCGGCGGGTACGCGCTCCAGATCACGTGGGCGGACGGCCACAACGACGGGCTCTACAGCTACGAGACGCTGCGGCGGATGGGCGAAGAAACCTAGTCGGCGATCGGGACGCGGTACAGGTTCCGCTGCGCGGTCAGCTTCGTGTAGGCATAAACGGACGGATCGCGGCCCGGCGAGATGTTTCCGTGCTCGATGGCACGAACACCGGGAAGGGTGGCGGCTTCCTCGAGGGACCCGACGCCGGCGGAGGGCAGATCGGGCAGGTGTTTGCCGGGGGATATCGGCAGAGCGAAGGTCGTCCCGACGTCGGTAAAGAGGCCCATGCCGGCCACGAAGGAAAAATAGAGGTGGTGGCCATCCGGCGACCATTTCACTTTGCGGCAGCCCCGGCAGATTCGCACCGGCGGTCCGCCGCGGACCGGGTAGGCATTGACTCCCCCGACCTCTTCTCCGGGAGAGGCCAGCGAGCCCACCGCGATCCACTCTCCGTCCGGCGACACGCTCGCGAGTACTCCCGAGGCATCCGGCCGAATCCGCTGCCTCCCCGTTCCGTCCTCCTTCATCCGGTAGAGGACGCGTCCACCCGGCTCGAGGGCCAGGAAGAAAACGTCGCCGGCCGGACCGAAGACGGGCCTGCGCTCGTTGAATTGCGAGGTCGAGATCTTCCGCGGCGGAAAGCGCCGCTCGAGCGAGGCGATCCAGATCTGGATCATCCCCTCCTTACGAACCGTGAAGACGACGCGCTTCCCGTCGGCCGACACGTCGAACTGAGCCGTCGTGAACCCGGGAAGGAGCCGTTCCGACCGCTTCGAATCGAGGTCGGCGACCCATAGTTCGCCGTCCTCGAACTCCCGCGCGCCTTGCTGGCGTACGAGGTAATAGAGCTTGCGGCCGTCCGCCGAGAAGTAGGAGCGGGCGGGGCCGATCGTGCCGAAGGTGGAGTAGCCCTCGAAAGTCAGCTGATGTTCACCCATGCCGTCGTGGAGCCACACGGAGCTCTGGACGGTCCCCACGGACGTGACGAACGACCGCCCGTCGGGTGACATTGCGATGCCGTCCTCGTGCGTCGTCCCGAAGGTCATCTGTTCGGGCTTCCCGTCGGGGAAGCGCTGGCGCCAGATGTGAAATCCATCGCCGACGTCCACGGTCATGTACATCGAGCGTCCGTCGGGGCTCCATGCTCCGGAAGTGCAGCGGCCGCCGGGAGGGCCCACCGCCTCGCCCGGCGAGGTCCCGTCGAACGGCAGCAGGCGGCAGGGAAGCCAGCTCGAGGCGTCCATTTCGACGGCGATGACCCATTTGCGATCGGGCGAGAGATAGGAGCGGTGCGCCATCCCCGGCTCGGTCGGCGGCACGTAGATGTCGCGCGCCTCCGCCCGGCTCTCGGTCGCCGTGACGAGCGCCATGTGGATGCCCTTCTTGATCTCCGAGAAGAGGACGTGTTCCCGATCGATCCACGTGAGGCCCGAGGCGTTCGGCAGCCACAGGCTCGGTTTGCCTCCCAGAACCGGAACGATCCAGGTATCCCACGGGGCGGAGGTGTAGGCGATCCGCGACCCATCCGGAGAGAAGACGGGACTCATCTTGTAGCGCGCGTCGTCGGTCAACTGCACCGGATCGCCGTCGGGCAGCAGCTTGACGTAGATCTGTCCGGGACCGATGAAGGCGTCCGGCCCTCGAATGAAGGCGAGCATTCGCCCGTCGGGCGAGAGTGCGGGCGACGTCACGGAGTCGGTGAAGTGGGTGAGCTGCTCCCAGCGGGAGCGTTCCGGCGCGGGAGCGCGGCCCCGTCGCGAGAGCCAGAGCCCGCCGAGCGCGAGGAGCGCGACCGCCAGGGCGGCGCCGGCGGCGATCGGAAGGACGCGCCGCGAAGTCCGGCGCGGCGGCGGGGCGACGATCCCGAGCCTCGCCGCGGATTCCGAGTCTC
>DASRPJ010000267.1:0-2939 GCA_035646435.1 Thermoanaerobaculia bacterium
CAGGAGCTGGCGCAGCTCCTGTTCCTGCGCGATCTGAGAGAGTTCGCCGCGCGCTGATGGCGGCGATCGACCTGAAGTCCAGAATCCGCGAGATTCCCGACTGGCCCGAGCCCGGCGTCGGGTTCAAGGACATCTCGCCGCTCCTCCGCGACCCGGACGCGCTCGCGCAGGCGATCGGCGACCTCGCGTCGTGGACGCGCGAACAGGAACCCGACCTCGTGCTCGGCGCGGAGGCGCGCGGCTTCTGGCTCGGCGCCGCAATCGCGAACGAGGTGGGCTGCGGCTTCATCCCGGCGCGACGGCCCGGCAAGCTTCCGCCCGAGACTGTGAGCGCCACGTACGCGCTCGAGTACGGGCAGAACTCGCTCGAGCTGAACGCGGACGCGATCGGCGACGGAACCCGGGTCGTGATCCACGACGACGTGCTCGCGACGGGAGGAACGGTCGAGGCGATCGCCGGCCTCGTCGAGCAGATGGGCGGGGAGGTCGCAGGCGTCTGCTTCATCATCGACCTGACGTTCCTCGGCGGCCGCGAGCGGCTCTCGCGGTACGCGTTGCACTCGCTGATCGAGTACTGACGCCCTCACGCCGGGCGTCCGGCCTGCCGATAAGACTTCCGGAGCGCATGTACGACGCGTTGACCAGCCGGTACGGCTTCTCGTGCCCGGTGCGGGGCGAGACGTCGGTCACGCTGTCCGCGTTTCGCTCGGTCGAGCGGCTCGAGGGCGCCGCGCACCCTGCCGTGTACCGCGTCACCTTCGCGTGTTCGTGCGGTGGGGAGCACCCCGGGCTCGTCACGCACGAGGAGCTCGACTGGGCTCCTCTAGGCGTCGAAGGCGCGGCGCGTTTCTTCAACCTGATGACCGCGAAGCTCGAGGACTCGACTGACGAGTTCGGCGATCTGGCCGCCCGCAGGATCCAAGCCGGCGAGTGGCCGTGGACCTTCTTCTGCCTCCCGGAGGAGCGCCCGCGGCCGGTGTTCCCGTCGTCCTTCGTTCTCCTCGCGGCGGCGGACGGGACGGTAGGTGTTGCGGTCCGCTGCCCGGCCTGCGCCCGGACGTCGGTCAACCTCGTGACGACGAGCCACGTCGACCTGCCGTTCCACAACGATGCCGAGGTCGGAGTCGTCCGGCACGTCTTCTGGGAGGAGCCGGTCGTCGAGGAGTTCCGCTCCTTCCTGGGGTCGAGCGAGTTCGACGCCCGCAGGCTTCGCCTTTAGCCCCGAAGCGAGGGATGAGCCGGGCGCGAGAGGGCGCCGATACCAGGACCGTGACCGCCGCAGAGCCGCAGATCCGCGGGCGGGGAGCCGAGCTCCTGCTCGACCATTGCGAGGCGCTCGACACCGAGCACCGGCGCCCGACGGCCCGGGAGCGCCTGGAACGCCTCGTGGGCGACTCGCTCGCGCGCCTCCTCATCGGCGCCCTCTCGAACAGGCGCCCACGCTCCGTCGACGTCGACTGAGTTGGTCGCGCAAGCCGCGAGCCCGCTAACGCGAACTCGCGACGCGCAAGATCCCTGAAGGCGGCCGCTTCGCGGCCGCTCGCGCCGGGTCTCCCCGGTTGCTAGCGGACTCTGCGCGGCGACTCTTCGCCGCAGAGCCGGATGAAGAAGAAGATCCCGAACGCGATGAGCGCGCCGAAGATCAACGCGCTCCCTTTGGCGACGCCGACCGCGAGCATCCCGAAGAAGAGGTAGAGGAAGAAGAAGAACGACCACCAGAAGGCCGACACGCCTTTGTCGACCGAGGGAGCGCGAAGGTGCACGGCGCGATCCTAGACGAGGGTGGTGTGTGCGATCTCCAGTGGCGACGTCCGCAGGACGTTCGCCCATAGCTTTCGGGGCGAGTGTCCCGAAGAACCCTCGCCCCGAAAGTATTCGCCGAGCCGGTGTCGCTTTCGTCCACCGTCCCCGCTGGCTTTCGGCTTCCGCCTACTGCCACCGGGAGCGGTTTCGACCTACTTGCGCTCCGTGCTCGGCGCAAGAGGGAAGGTAACCGGGGTCGTGTCCCGCTTCAAGAGGTCGAAAATCGTCGTGGCCGCTATTTGCGGATAATTCAATTATCCACAATTCCACAGCCTTTCTTCCAACTTGTGGGAAAGCCTGTGGACAGCTGGACGCGGGACTCTACACCGTAGGATCGTTCGCCGCATGAGCCGCGCCGCAACCTTCGCCAGTGCCGCGACGCTGCTCGCGATCGCCGCCGTCCTGACCGTGCTCGGGGTGGGGGAGGCCGAAGGCGGACTGCCCGCCTGGCAGGCCTTCGTGCTCGGGATCGTCCAGGGGCTGACCGAGCTCCTCCCGATTTCGTCCTCCGGCCACCTGATCCTCGTGCCGTGGCTCGGGGACTGGACGTACCTCGAGCAAAACGACGCCTTCAACCAGACCTTCGACGTCGCGCTCCACCTGGGCACCCTCGTCGCCGTGATCGCGTACTTCCGGCGGGACATCGCCGAGCTCGCCGCCGCGCTCGCCGGGAGCATCGCGCGGAGGCGCATCCGGACGCCCGCGGAGCGGACCGCGTGGGTCGTCGCCGTGGCAACCGTGCCGGCCGCGGTCGTCGGCGGCCTCGGCGAGTCGCTGATCGCAGAGCACTTCGGCGAGCCGTGGCAGATCGCGATCTTCCTCGCGGTCTTCGCGGTGGTCCTGTGGCTCGCCGACCGGCGGCCGGAGCGGAGTGCGATGCAGGACGTCGGGCTCTGGGGAGCGTTCGGGATCGGCTGCGCGCAGGTGCTCGCGCTGATGCCCGGCGTCTCCCGTTCGGGGATCACGATCTCGGCCGCACGCTTCCTCGGGCTCACCCGCGACGAGGCCGCGCGGCTGTCGTTCCTGCTGCTTGCGCCGATCGTGCTCGGCGCCGTGCTGCTCAAAGGGCTGACCGACGTGGTGCTCGGAGATCTCCCGGCGGGCTGGAAGGGCCCGTTCCTCGTCGGAACGCTCGC
>DASRPJ010000268.1:0-5356 GCA_035646435.1 Thermoanaerobaculia bacterium
TCTCGTAGAGCTCGGAGTCCCACGGCCAGCCGCCGAAGTCCCACGTCGGGAACCACAGCTCCTCGGTCTCGAGCGCCATCGAGCGCGTGTCGATGATGCCGTCGTGGCAGACGAGCGCCTTGAAGCGGTCGGTGTGCCCGAGGATCCAGGCGACCATGTATCCGCCGTACGACGCTCCCGCGGCGCCGATCCGGGATCGATCGACGTACGGCAGCGACTCGAGGTCGTCGGTCTGTTTCATGAGGTCGTCGTAGACGCGGCCGCCCCAGTCGCGGCTGATCTGGTCGACGAATTCCTGGCCGAAGCCGACCGAGCCGCGCGGATTCGGCGCGTAGACGACGTAGCCGTGGGCGGCGAACACCTGCGGATTCCAGCGATACGACCACGCGTCGTTCCAGGCGCTTTGCGGTCCGCCGTGGATGAGGACGACAGCCGGGTACTTCTTCGACGGATCGAAGCCGGGCGGCGTGACGAGCCAGGCGTGGAGGTCGCGGCCGTCCGCGGATTTCGTGAAGCGCTCGGAGACCGCCCCGAGCTCGGTCTCGGCGAGGAGGGATTCGTTGGCGTGAACGAGACGCCGCGCCGCGCCGGGCTTCCCGGCCGAACCGCGCGTGGAGATCGAGAAGATCTCCGCGGGGCGCGAGAGCGAGCTCGCCGAGAAGAAGAGCTGCGCGCCGTCGCGGGAGACCTCGATCTTCGACGGCGTGCCGCCTCGCCAGATCTCCTCCGGCTCGCCGCCCGCGAGCGCGACGCGCACGATCGCGCCGCGCCCCCGAACGTGGGTGAGGAAGTAGATCGACCGCGAGTCCGGGGCCCACTCGAAGGTCTCCACC
This sequence comes from Thermoanaerobaculia bacterium, assembly GCA_035646435.1. Classification (GTDB taxonomy): domain Bacteria; phylum Acidobacteriota; class Thermoanaerobaculia; order UBA5066; family Gp7-AA6; genus Gp7-AA6. The sequence continues at coordinate 834 of DASRPJ010000268.1, forward strand.
CAGTCGTCGAAGCGCGCCGTGAGCTCGCGCGTCGTCCCTGTCGCCCGGTCGAGGACGACGAGCCGGAACCGGTCCGCTTCGTGCCCGGGGCGACTCTGCGCGCGGTACGCGATCCACTTCCCGTCGGGCGAGAACCTCGGCGAGCCGTCGAACGCACGGTTCGCGGCGGTCAGGTTCCGCGGAGATCCGCCGCCGGCGAACGGGACGATCCAGAGGTCGGAGTTCGTCGAGACCGCTTCCACCGCGTCCGGATTCATCGCGAACACGAAGTCCCTGCCGTCCGGCGACACGTCGAAGTCGAGATCGCCCCCCACCGAGAACGGAGGCACGTCCCGATCGCCCGGGGTGAGGTCGACGGGCGCGCCGCCCGAGACGGGAACCTTCCACACGTGGGTCCGGAGGCCCTCCTTCCACGAATCCCAGTGCCGGAACAGGAGCCGCTCAGCCATCCGCGCCTTCGTGGGCGACTTCTCGCGCGCCTTCGCGCGACTCTCGAGGCAGGCGACGTCCGTGCAGTCGGGAAAGACGTCCGACGTGATGAGGAATGAGCCGCCGTCCGGCGACCACCGGAACCCGTTGACGCCCGTCGGGAACGAAGTCGCCTTCGCCGGCTCGCCGCCGGGGAGGACGAGCGTCCAGATCTGGGAGCTGCCGTCCCGGTTGGAGAGGAACGCGACCCGCCGCCCGTCGGGCGAAAAGGCCGGGTCCGAGTCGCGCTTCTGGCCGGTGGTCAGGGAACGAGGCGCGCCGCCGGCAATCGGGGCGAGCCACAACTCCGAGGCCGTGCGGTTCTCCGCGACGACCGGGGTGCCGAGCGCGTAAACCACCCACTTCCCGTCGGGCGAGACGTCGAAGGCGCCGAGGCGCTTGACCTTCGCGAGCTCGTCGAAACGGAAAGGGCGCCCTGCGCCTTCGGCCGCCCCCTCGAAACAGATTACGGCCGCGACGGCGATCGCAGCCGCGGCATGATGATTTCGGATCATGGCGTCGGGCCTCCCGCGCGGGATTCTAAGCGGGTGCCCGAATTGTTATGATCCCGTGTCCCGGCGGCAGACAAACTCAATCGAAGGAGTCACATGTCCACGGCGATTCTCGAAGAAAAGACCGCGCCTCCCGGCCCGGCGGGGCCTCCGGTCGTCAACGATTTCTCGATTCATGTCGCGACCGCGAACGGTTCCGGCAGCATGTCGTCGAACAACATCCTCATGCGGTCGATCTTCCAGATGGGAATCCCCGTCTCCGGGAAGAACCTCTTTCCCTCGAACATCCAGGGACTCCCCACGTGGTTCACGATCCGGGCCTCGCGCGAGGGATTCATCGCCCGCCGCCGCGACATCGCGCTCCTGATCTGCATGAACCCGGAAACGGCGCACGAGGACGTGCGCACCGCCCACCCCGGCGCGGCCGTGATCTACGAGGAGAGCCTGAAGCTCGACTCTCTCCGGAGCGACCTCCACTTCTACCCCGTGCCTTTCCAGAAGCTCGTCCTCGAGCTCGTCTCGGACGGGAAGCTGCGCCGTCTCGTCGTCAACATGATCTACGTCGGCGTCGCGGCCTGGCTCCTCGGAATCGACATGGCGGAAATCGACAAGGCCGTCGCGAAACAGTTCCAGGGCAAGGCGAAGGCGGTCGAGATCAACCTGAACGCGATCCGCGGCGGCTTCGACTGGGCGGCGAAGAACCTCACGAAGACGGACCCGTTCCGGCTCGAGCGGATGAACGAGACGGCCGGAAAGATCATCGTCGACGGCAACGCCGCGGCGGCGATCGGCTGCGTCATGGCCGGAGTGACGGTCGTCACGTGGTATCCGATCACGCCGTCCTCCTCGCTCGCGGAATCGTTCACGGACTACTGCCGCCGTTTCCGGATGGATCCGGAGACGGGCCACCCGACGTTCGCGATCGTTCAGGCGGAGGATGAGCTCGCCGCGATCGGGATGGTTCTCGGAGCGAGCTGGGCGGGCGCGCGGGCGATGACGACGACGTCGGGCCCCGGGATCTCCCTGATGTCGGAGTTCACCGGCCTCGGCTACTACGCCGAGATCCCGGCAGTCGTCTTCGACGTCCAGCGCGTCGGGCCCTCGACGGGCCTTCCGACCCGGACGATGCAGGGGGACATCATCCCCACGTACTACCTGTCCCACGGCGACGCCCGGCACATCCTGCTCATCCCGGCGAGCGTGAAGGAGTGCTACGAGATGGCGATGGAGGCGTTCGACCTCGCGGAGCGATTCCAGACGCCGGTTTTCGTCATGATGGACCTCGATCTCGGGATGAACAACTGGATGAGCGACCCGTTCCCGTATCCGGAGAAACCGTTCGACCGGGGCAAGGTGCTGCGGTCGGCCGAGGAGCTCGAAGCGCACGCGAAGCGGTTCGAAGGCTTCGGACGCTACAAGGACGTGGACGGCGACGGCATCCCGTGGCGCACGCTCCCGGGAATGATCGATCATCCGCTCGCGGCGTACTTCACGCGAGGTTCCGGACACACGGAGCGGGCGACGTACTCCGAGCGCCCCGACGACTACAAGAACAACATGGACCGGCTCGCGAAGAAGTTCGAGACCGCGAGGCGGCACGTTCCGGCGCCCGTCGTCTCGAACGGCTCCGCGGCACGGCTCGGCATCATCGCGTACGGCTCCTCCGATTTCGCCGTCGAGGAGGCCCGGGTGATCCTCCGCAAGCAGGGGCTCGAGACCGACTACCTCCGGCTCCGCGCGCTCCCGTTCACGCCGGACGTCGCCGGTTTCGTGGCGAGCCACGACCGCGTCTACGTCGTCGACCAGAACCGCGACGGCCAGATGTACGAGCTCCTCTGTATCGAGGTCCTCGGCGACAGCACGAAGCTCAAATCACTCCGTCACTACGACGGGTTCCCCCTGGACGCCGAGTCGGTCGTCGAGGGAGTGGAATCCGGGGAGAAAACCTGATGTCCACCGTCGCGGAGCCCAAGGCCCCCCCCGTCAATCGCCGCGGCCTGTCCGTCAAGGATTACGGCGGGTTGAAATCCACGCTGTGCGTGGGCTGCGGCCACGATGTCATCACCCGGCAGATCACGCAGGCCTTCTACGACATGGGGGTCGAGCCCCACCGCGTCGCGAAGATGTCCGGCATCGGGTGCTCTTCGAAGACGACGGCGTACTTCGTCGATCGCGGGCACGGCTTCAACGCCGTGCACGGCCGCATGCCCTCCATCGCGACCGGTTCGGCGCTCGCGAACCCGAACCTGATGTACATCGGCGTCTCCGGCGACGGCGACACGGCGTCCATCGGGGCGGGACAGTTCGTCCACCTCCTGCGCCGCAACGTTCCGATGATCTACATCGTCGAGAACAACGGCGTGTACGGCCTGACGAAGGGACAGTTCTCCGCGACGGCGGACCTCGGCTCGAAGCTGAAGACGGGAGTCGTCAACGATCTGCCGGCCATGGACCTCTGCGCGCTCGCGATCGAGCTCGGATGCGGGTACGTCGCGCGATCGTTCTCGGGCGACATGAAACAGCTGCTCGCGCTGATCAAGGGCGCCATCGCCCATCGCGGCACCTCGATGCTCGACGTCATCTCGCCCTGCGTGACTTTCAACAACCACGAGGACTCGACGAAGTCCTACAAGTGGGCGAAGGACCACGAGATCGCGATCCACGAGATCGGCTTCGTTCCCTTCTTCGAGGAGATCCAGGTCGATTACGACCCCGGCACGACTCAGGACGTCGCGCTCCACGACGGCTCGCACATCCGGCTGCGAAAGCTGCGCGCCGACTACGACGCGACGGACAAGATGGCGGCCCTCGGGCTCCTCCACGACGGACAGACCAAGGGGGAGTTCCTGACCGGTTTGATCTACGTCGAGCCGCAGAAAAAGGACTTCCTCTCGCTCCTGCACCTGCCCGAAGAACCCCTCGCGATCATCGCGGACGAGAAGGTCCGTCCTCCCCGGGAGTCGCTCGCCCGCATGATGTCCGAGCTCGAGTAGGTAGAGGACCGGGAAGAATCCGCCCTCCCCCGCGGTTTGACCCCCGCGGGAGGACTCATGCGCTTCACTCGGATCCGTTCGACCGCCTTCGCCCTCTGCGCTCTCGTCACGCTCGGCGCGGCGGCCAGCGCAGCGACCTCCCGGCAGAAGGCGCCAGCAAAGAAAGCTCCCCCCGCGGCCGCCGCGAAAAATGCGTGCACCGGCTGCGCCGAGCGGGCGCCCATCCTCGACCCGAAGCGGTTCGCCGACACGAGCCGGTACGAGCCCGAGGTCGCGCCCGCCTACGAGGTCGCCCGCAAGTATCCCCAGACGCTCGACCGGCTGCACTGCTTCTGCGAGTGCCAGGAGAGCATGACCCACCGGCACAAGACCCTCCTGACGTGCTTCACGACCGACCACGCGGCGGGCTGCGGCATCTGCATCCGGGAGGCGATCCTCGCGGGCGAGCTCAAGGACAAGGGGCTCCCGGACGACCAGATCGAGAACACGGTCGAGTCGGCCTTCCGGACCGACGGCCACAAGCCGACGCACCAGCACCCCGGCTAAAGGT
>DASRPJ010000269.1:0-3836 GCA_035646435.1 Thermoanaerobaculia bacterium
GAGAAACGAATGCCTTCCAAGCCGAAGCCCGTACCGTCGGCGGCCGGCCTGCTGCCCCGCCCGAAACCGGCTCCCGACCGGCGTCCCTCGCGGCCCCTCGCGCCGGTTCCGGCCCGCGGCGCCAAGCCCAGGCCGATCGTCCCCGAGAACCTGAATCCTTTCGACTTCGCCCTCCTGCAGTTCGACCGCGCCGCCGACAAGCTCGGGCTCGACGCGGGCATCCGGCAGGTCCTCTCCACGCCCAAGCGCCAGCTCCTCGTGTCCGTCCCAATCAAGATGGACGACGGGTCGATCCGGGTTTTCGACGGCTTCCGCGTACAGCACTCGATCGCGCGCGGGCCGTCCAAGGGGGGGATCCGGTATCACCCCGGCGTGACGCTCGACGAGGTTAAGGCGCTCGCGATGTGGATGACGTGGAAGTGCGCGGTCGTCAACATCCCCTTCGGCGGCGCCAAGGGCGGCATCACGGTCGACACCAAGCAGCTCTCCCTGGCCGAGAACGAGAGGATGACTCGCCGCTACACGTCGGAGATCTCGATCCTGCTCGGCCACGACCGCGACATCCCCGCGCCCGACGTCTACACGACCCCTCAGACGATGGCCTGGATGATGGACACCTTCTCCATGACGAAGGGATATTCCACTCTCGGCGTCGTGACGGGAAAGCCGCTCGCCGTGGGAGGCTCCGCCGGTCGCAACGAGGCGACGGCCGAGGGCTGCTTCGTGGCGATCGAAGAAGCCGCCAGTCGATTGAGCCTGCCGCTACGCGGCGCGACGGCGGCGGTCCAGGGGTTCGGCAATGCGGGCGCCGCCGTCGCGAAGTTCCTCGACGAGGCGGGGGCGCGGGTCGTCGCGGTCTCCGACTCGAAGGGCGGCCTCTACGACAAGAAGGGGCTCGCGCTCGACGCCGTCTTCGCTGCCAAGGACAAGAAGGGAACGGTGACGGCGGGACGCGGCGAGAAGATCACGAACGAGGAAATCCTGGAGCTCCCGGTGGACATCCTCGTCCCCGCGGCGCTCGAGGGAGTCATCACGCGGGAGAACGCCCCCCGCATCCGGGCGCAGATCGTCGCGGAAGCGGCGAATGGCCCGACGACCCCCGACGCGGACGACATCCTCCGAAGCAAGGGCACCATCGTGATCCCGGACATCCTCGCGAACGCCGGTGGGGTGACGGTGTCGTACTTCGAGTGGGTGCAGGACCTGTACTCCTTCTTCTGGGAGCCGGACGTCGTCCGTAACCACCTCGAGCGAACCATCCGTCGCGCGTACCAGGAGGTCGACGAGACGGCGCGCCTCCACGGCACGGATCTCCGCACGGGAGCCCTCGTGCTGGGGGTCGGGCGGGTCGAGGAAGCTCTGCGGATCCGGGGTCTCTTTCCGTAGAGCGCTGCCGGTCAGGCGCGAATCAGGATCGCGCGCACGGGAGACGCGTCGAGGTCATCGAAGCGGAGCGGCAACGCCACGAGCTGGTACTCCCCGGGATCGACCGCGTCGAGCGCGAGGTGCTCGAGGAGCGCCACGCCGCGCGACAGGAGCGTCCGGTGCGCGGGGAGGTCCTCCGCGTCCGCGGGGTCGATCGAGAGAGCGTCGGTTCCCACGAGGATCGCGCCCTTCTCGACGAGCCGCAGCGCGGCGAGCGGGGAAAGGAACGCCCGGCCCCTGGAGCGGAACAGGACCCTTTTGACCCGAAGGCTCCGCGGCGGCAGCGCGTCGGCGCCCACCTCGCCTCGGACCGCGAGATCGATCACGCGGGCCGGACCGACGTAAGGCGCGAGCGCGACGTCCCCGATCGCCGCCGCGCCCTCGATCACGTGGGACGGGGCGTCGGCGTGGGTCCCGACGTGGGCGCTCATCGTGAAGCAGGTCGACTCGTAGAGAGATCGCTCGGCGAGGCGGGACGTCTGGCGGAAGGAGAACTTCACGTCGCCCGGCCACACCGGTGTTCGCGCGTTGACGTGGCGCGAGATGTCGAAGATCTTCAGCGCATCCGGCGCACGGTCTTTCGGGCGGCGTACCGCTCCGCGACGTGAGGGTCGTACGCGCGATGGCGGGGGTTCAGGGGCAGGTCCCGGTACTCGGCGTCGCATCGGTAGCAGATCGTAACCGGTCGGATTCGATACGCCACGATCCAGTCGACGACGACCGACGCGAGCAGGACCGGCGTGAACCATACCCAGCCGGCCTTCCATCCCACGAAGAGCGCCGCGGCGAGCGAGATCGCCATGAGCAGGCACCCGAGCCGCTGATCGAAGTCCTTCTGGAGGAAGAACGCCCGGTTACCGCAGAACGCGCAGCGTTCGACGGGACCGGCCGGGGCGATGCCGGGAAACCGGGCGGAGTATTCTCCTCCGCACTTCTCGCATCGGAAGTCGCCGCCGTCGGAAGGAGAGTGCTCCCGCGCCGTCAGACAGGTCGGGCAGTAGTGCCGGGCGCGCATCCGGCCGGCTACGCGGGAAAGCCGGTCGCGACGGTCAGATACGAGGCGAGCAACTCCCCGATCAGGACGAAAACGAGCGCCACGTAGAGAAGCCCGGTCGCCGCCTGGTTCGACCTCATCTGAGCCGTGTGCCAGATGAAGTACGAGAGCGCGAGCGGCCCCGCCAGCCCCCAGAGGACCCGAAAGAGAAAGAAGAGAGCGTCCCGGTCGAGCGACAGCAGGGCTTCGAGCCCTTCCGGACGGGGATCGACCGCCACGGCCGCGCCGAGGAGAGCGGCGCGCGCGGCGGCGAGGGCCGCGAAAAGCGTCGCGCCGCGGGCGAGGAGCTCGAACGGGAGCGAGCGCGAGACGAGGTACCAGTGGCCGAGATTCATGACGAGCAGCACCGCTGCGAAGAAGAGCCCGCCGAGAAGCCCGCTCGCGACCGTCCACGGACCGCCCCCTCCGCGCGGGGCGAGGAGGGCCACCTGTCCCGCCGACCACGCCGCTGCCGCCGCGCCGAGGAGGAGGAGCGCGCGCGCCGGTCCCGGCCGCCCGGCCTCTGCGACGACCGCGAAAGCGCCGATCAGCAGGGCCGAGGCGCCGCCGACGGCGGGAGAGAGCCCGGCGGGGCGCAGGAGGAGCGCGAGCCCGACGAAGACGAAGGCGATCGCGGCGTGCAGCGAAAAGAAACCCTTGCCGAGGGTCTTCGGCGGAAAGAAGAGAAGAAGGATCGCCGTTCCGGCTCCGGACTCCAGCAGAAAAAGGCCGAGGCCGGCTCGCGTCACGGCGGGCGATCTTACGTCGCGATAAGTGCGCGGCGTCTCAGCCGGCGCCGCCGGAATACGAGGAAAGGTCGAGCAGCTCGCGCGCGAGGGTGCCGGCGTGCTCGACGAGGCCGTGGTCCCCGCCGGGAACCGGGACGAACCGCGATCCCCCGGCGAGCCGGCCCGATTCCTCCCACGCCAGCCAGACCTGCCGGACGTGCTCGAAGGGGACGCTCTCGTCGTCCGTTCCCATCACGACGATCACCGGCACGGCCGGCGGCTCGCGATCGGAGTCATGGTCCGCGAGGTCCTCGAAAAAGCGCCGGTGAATCGGGAGCTCTCTGCCCTCCGCGTGGTGGAAGAAGAAGAGCGGGTCTCCGGGGGGCAGCTTCTCCGTCCACCTCGGGCCGAACGAGATCGCGGGCGCGATCAACAGGAGCGGAGCGCTCGCACCGAGTCGGCTCGTTTCCAGGGCGGCGACTGCTCCAAGTGAGCTCCCGACGATCACCGAAGGCGCATGCGCCTCGGCTTCCCGCAACGCGAGGTTGGCCATGGTGCGAAAGTCGAGCTCGCGAAACGAGGGGACGTTGAGGTCGGGCGCCACGAGCGCGATGCCATGAGGGCGGAGAAGCTCCGTCAAGGCGCCGACC
>DASRPJ010000270.1:0-3805 GCA_035646435.1 Thermoanaerobaculia bacterium
GCGGCGATTTCCGCCGTCGCGCCGGCGACGCCTCCCGCGCTCGATCGAATCGTCCGGACCTGCCTCGCGAAGGATCCCGAGGACCGGTGGCAGAGCGCGGGCGACCTCGCGCGCGAGCTTCGCTGGATCGGCGAGGGGAGCGCGGCGGGAGAGGCGGTGTCCACGCCGATCCGAACACCGCGCGCGAGTCGCGAACGGTTGTGGATGGCGGCCGCTCTCGTCTCGTTCGCCGCCCTGGCGGCGACGGTTTACGTGTGGCGCTCCGGCGCCCGCTCGAGCCGCGAGCCCTTGCCCGCGCGATTCGAGATCGCCGCGCCGGCAGAAGGCACCTTCATCGGGCGGCCGGCAGTCTCCCCGGACGGGCGTTTCGTGGTCACCGTGATCGAGACCGGCGGCCCCAACCGCCTGTGGCTTCGGCCGCTCGATGCGGCGGCCGGGACTGAGGTGCCTGGAACGGAAGGGACGACGACCGCGCCGTTCTGGTCTCCGGACAGCCGATCCATCGGTTACTTCTCGGACGGGGAGGTCCGACGGGTCGAGGTCTCCGGCGGGCCGCCGCGGACGGTCACCGAGGCCCTGCAGCCGGTCGGCGGGACCTGGAGCGAGGACGGCGTCATCCTGTTTTCAGCCGACGCGGGCGCCGGTCTCTACAAGGTCCCCGCCTCCGGCGGTGCCCGGTCGCTCGTCGCGAAGCCGGAGAAGGAAGGGGTCGTCTACTTCAAGTGGCCCCGGTTCCTTCCCGACGGCAAAGGCTTTCTCTTCTACGCCGAGGGTCGGTCGGAGGGAAGCGGCGTCTACATCGGCTCGCTCGATTCCAAGGAGACGACGCTCGTGCTGGACGGCCGCCTGGCGGCGGATTACGCGAACGGCCGGCTTCTCTACGTCCGGCAGGGAACGCTCCTGGCACAGCCCTTCGACCCGACAGGAGCCAAACTCTCCGGCGAACCGGTGGCGCTGGCGGAGGGCGTCGGCTTCAACGAGCCCTCGAGCAACGCCTTCTTCGCCGCATCGGGGAACGGCGTCGTCGCGTTCGCCGCCGGCGGGGAAGGAGAGTCGCAGCCGACCTGGTACGACCGGAAGGGAGCCGCTCTTTCGACCCTCGGGACGCCGGGCTCCTACGACCATCCCGAGATCTCGCCCGACGGGAAGCACCTCGCGATCGACCGGGCGGAGTCGTCCGGACGCGACCTGTGGTTGATGGATCTCTCGCGGGGCACGTCGACGCGCCTTACTTTTCATCCGGCCTTCGACTGGATGCCGGCCTGGTCGCCAGACGGAAGCCGCTTGAGCTTCGTGTCGGATCGTGACGGGTCGGCCAACCTTTATCAGAAAGCCGCGAACGGTCTCGGAGGGGAGGAGCGGATACTTGGAGGTGAAGGCCGCAAGCACCACCTCGCCTCCTCCGCCGACGGCCGGTTCCTCGCCTTCCAGGTGACTGCCGAGCGTCTCGGCCGGGGCGGGCCGCGAAGCTCGGCCGGAGAATCGACATCGGACGTCTGGGCGATGCCGCTCTTCGGTGACCGCAAGCCGTTCCCGGTGCTGCAAACGCCGTTCGCGGAGACCGACCCGCGTTTTTCTCCGGACGGAAAGTGGCTGTCGTACGCGTCCGACGAGACCGGTCGTCGCGAGGTCTACGTTCAGAGCTTCCCCACCGGCGGAGGCAAGTGGCAGATCTCGACGGCGGGAGGCTCCGACCCACGCTGGCGCGCCGACGGCCGGGAGCTCTTCTATCGATCGAACCGCCTGCTGATGGCGGTTCCGGTCTCCGCGGGCGAATCCTTCGAGGCGGGCACTCCGGTCGTTCTCTTCGACACGAAGAGCGGTGCCCACGTCTTCGCCCCCGACGCGTCCGGGGAACGGTTCCTGGTCCTCGCTCCCACCGGAAAAGAAGCACCGCCCATGACCGTTCTGCTCGACTGGACCGCGCGGCTGGAGAAGAAGTGACGGCGGCCTGGTTGCGTTATGATTCCATTATGGAACCACAGGAGAACCGGCCGTGGCGACCGTGACCGTCAAGGACCTGCCCCAAAAGCTTCACCGGCAGTTGAAGGCGAGAGCCCTCCGGCATCGGCGCAGCCTGAACAGCGAGATCATTTCGGTCCTGGAGGCGGCGACAGCCGCGCACAAGGTCGACCCCAATGACCTTCTCGCCCGCGCCGCGGCGCTTCGAGGCCGGGTCGCCGGTCGTCTCACGGACTCCGATCTCGCCGCTCTCCGCCAGGCCGGGCGCCGATGATCGTGGTGGACACCAACGTCCTGGCTTACCTCTGGCTTCCGGGCCTCCGGACGCCGGCGGCCGAGCGCCTCTTGAAAGAAGACCCCGACTGGAACGCTCCTCTCCTGTGGCGCTCCGAATTCCGGAACGTGCTCGCGGGATGTCTGCGCCGTGGTGATCTGAGCCTGGAGACCGCCTTGCAGATTGCCGACGGAGCCGAAGAACAGATGCGCGGACGGGAGTTCAGCGTACCCTCGGCTCAGGTGCTTCCGCGAGTCGAGGAGTCCGAGTGCTCGGCCTACGACTGCGAGTTCGTCGCCCTCGCGGAGGAGCTCCGGGTTTCACTCGTCACGGTGGACGAAAAGCTTCTGAAGTCCTTCCCCGCGACCGCTCGTCCCCTCGGGTAGCGAGTACGGCGAAGTGATCCACGGCGTGAAAACAATAAGAGTGGTCCTCGACGACGAGTTGCTTGGCGCAGCGGATTGCGCCGCCCGCCGGATGAAGACGAATCGGTCCGCCCTCTTCCGGGAGGCGCTCCGCGCGCACTTGAGATCGCTCGAGATCCGCGACCGGGAGCGGCGGCATCGTGAAGGTTACGCGCGGTACCCCGACTCGGTGGACGGACCGGCGGGTCTGCCGTGCGCTCGCCTTCGCCCTCGGGTGCGACGGGTGAGGTCAGCCGCCACTCTGTAGAATCGTCCGCGCACCACATGACATTGACAGCGGGCTCCCGTCTCGGACCTTACGAGATCGTCGCGCCGATCGGCGCGGGCGGCATGGGAGAGGTGTACCGGGCGAAGGACCCGCGGCTCGGGCGCGACGTCGCAATCAAGGTCCTGCCGGCGTCGGTCTCGCAGGACCACGACCGCCTGCGCCGTTTCGAGCAGGAGGCGCGCGCCGCGGGGCTCCTGAACCACCCCAACATCACCGCGGTCTACGACATCGGCTCGGCGGACGGCGCGCCATACGTCGTGACGGAGCTCCTCGAGGGGGAGACCCTGCGCAGCCGGCTCTCGACCGGGCCTCTCCCCGTCCGCAAAGCCCTCGACTACGCGATCCAGATCGGGCGCGGGCTCGCGGCGGCGCACGAGAAGGGGATCGTCCACCGGGACCTGAAGCCCGAGAACCTGTTCCTCACGAAGGACGGGCGGGTCAAGATCCTCGACTTCGGCCTCGCGAAGTTGAAGCCATCCGAGTCGGAGGAGCGCCAGCAGACGAACCTGCCGACGGGGAGCATCGGCACCGAGCCGGGCGTCGTCCTCGGAACGATGGGTTACATGTCACCCGAGCAGGTGCGGGGAAAGCCCGCGGACCACCGCTCGGACATCTTCGCGTTCGGGGCGATCCTGTGGGAAATGCTCGCGGGCCGGCGGGCCTTTCACGGCGACACGGCCGCGGACACGATGACGGCGATCCTGACGAAGGAGCCGCCCGAGCTCTCGGGGACGAACGCCGCGGTCCATCCGGGCCTCGACCGGATCGTGCGCCACTGCCTCGAGAAGAACCCCGAGGAGCGGTTCCACTCGGCCCACGACCTCGCCTTCGACCTCGAGGCCCTCTCGGGAGTCTCGGGGGCAGGGGCGGTTGCCG
>DASRPJ010000271.1:0-2588 GCA_035646435.1 Thermoanaerobaculia bacterium
CGCCAAGATTCTCGATTTCGGGCTCGCGAAAGTCGATCGGCCCCACGGCGGCCCGGCCGACGCCGGAGCGTCACAGTTGCCGACGACTGCCTCCTTCCGGGATCTGACGACCCCGGGGACGACGCTCGGGACGGTGACCTACATGTCGCCCGAGCAGACGCTCGGACAGGACCTCGATCGGAGGACCGATCTCTTCAGCTTCGGTGTCGTGCTCTACGAGATGGGGACGGGCCGCGTGCCGTTCCAGGGTGACACTTCCATGGCGGTCTTCAACGCGATCGTCAACGAAGCGCAGGCGCCGCCGAGCCGCGTGAACCCTCGGCTGCCGCCCGATCTGGAACGCATAATCGACAAGGCGCTCGAAAAGGATCGCAAGCTGCGGTACCAGTCGGCCGAGGAGCTCCGCGCCGACCTCGAGCGCCTGAAACGCGACACGCAGCGGGGCATCACCCCGGCCGGGGAAAGCGTTCGGCGGGCGGTCCGCTCCCGGGCCATCGCGGGCGCCGCGGTCGGGCTCCTCCTCCTCCTCGCGGGGATCTACCTCTGGCGCCGGGACGGCCGAGAGCCGGAACAGGAGTTGATCGTCAAGCCGCTGACGAGTTTTCTCGGGCTGGAGTGGCTCCCGAGCCTGTCCCCCGACGGCAGTCTCGTCGCCTACGCCCACAACGCCCGGGGCAGCATGGACATTTTCGTCATGCCGACCGCCGGCGGCGATCCGGTTCAGATCACGAAGACCGCGTTCGACGAGGCTCTGCCCCGCTGGGCCCCCGACGGGCAGCTCCTCGCCTTCCTGGCGGACGAGGGTTCGGGCAGCAACATCTACGTGGTTCCGGCGTTGGGGGGGACGCCACGCCGGCTCGCGGAGACGCGCTTTCCCTTCCTGGAACGGACGTTCGACGCCGTGCGGGCGATGGGCGCCGTGCCGTGGTCGCCGGATGGAAAAGAGCTCCTGTTCAGTCGCCTCGAGCCGAGTGGCGAAGTCGGCATCTGGAGAATCGCTCTGTCCTCCGGCGGGGAAGTGCAGCTCACGAAACCCGGGCAAGGGGTCGCCGACTTCGGTGCCTCCTGGTCTTTCGACGGCGAGCGGATCGTGTTCGAGCGCACCAAGAGCGGGAAGAGCGGCCTCTGGCTGTTGCCCGCTGGCGGCGGGTCTGCCGAGCCGCTGTTGGAGGATGAGAACCGCAACAACCAGCCGGCCTGGTCATCCGATGGCCGCCGTGTCGTCTTCGTTTCGAAACGGGGCGGTGGCGAAAACCTGTGGGAGATCGAGTTGAAGTCGCGACGCCTGCGCCGGCTCACGACGGGGTCCGGAAGAGACATGGCGCCCGTGGTGGGCCGCAACGGCCAGCTCGCCTATTCCCCGTTCAGCCACCAGGTGGACCTGCAGGCCGTCGACGTGGCCGGCGGCGCGGAGGAGCGGCTCACGTTCAATACCGCCGACAATTTCGGCGCGCGCGTTTCGCCCGACGGAAACAGCATCGTCTACCACTCGAATCGCGGGGGGAACCTGGAGCTGTGGCTGCTCGACCGCAAGACGGGGACCGAGCGCCAGCTCACGAACGACCCACGAAACGACCTTCTGCCGGACTGGTCTCCCGACGGGAGCGAAATCGTCTTTTTCTCCGATCGCGACGGGGATGCCCGCCTCTGGGCGATCCGGGTCGAGACCGGGGCGTTGCGCCGTTTGACCGAGCAGAGCATCCCGCTGCCCGGAGGCTCCGGGCTGACGTTGAGCTCGCCGCCCCGCTGGTCACCGGACGGCGGGTTGGTCGGCTACATCGCGCCCAGCCCGAAGGGCTCGGCTCTCTGGGCGATCGACCCTCGGAAGGAGAACGCCAAAGCCCTGGTCCGTTTGCCCGGCGTGTCGCGTTTCGACTGGTACCTGGACAGCCGCCGCGTGGTCTTCACGCGGCCGGCTGCCGATGGGCGCGGTCCTGCGGAGATGGTCGCGGCGAACCTGGAAACGGGTGAACAGACGATCCTTTTGAAGGGGCCGAACGTCGAGCTGGTGGCCGCGCCCGACGGCCGGGCCATCCTCTACTGCCACGCGCCGAGCCATTTCGACATGCAGTTCTACCTCCTGCCGCTGGCGCCGCCCGCGGCACCAGGTGGAGTTCCGCGCCCGCTCGGGGAACCCCGACCTCTCGCGCTTCCGGCGGGCGGCGCTTCCCACGTCCATACCGGAGGTTGGTCGCCCGACAGCAAGTGGATCGTGTACACGCGTGACGTCGATCAGGGCGACCTGTACCTGATTCAGAACTACCGGTGAGCGTTCGAATGAAAAAACGACTCCTGCTCCTCGGCGCGGGTCGTCGACATCTGCGACGACGCGCCGCCTGCGCCGCGCTCGGTACCTCGGAGTAATCTCGCGAGATGAATACCGACAACGGCGAGACCCGCTCGATCTGGATGGAAACCGCGGACACCCGCGCGGAGCCGACGCTCTCCGCCGACGTCGACGCGGACGTCTGCATCGTCGGCGCGGGGATCGCGGGGATGACGACGGCCTACCTCCTGTCGCGCGAGGGCCAGCGCGTCGTCGTGCTCGACGACGGGCCGGTCGCGGGCGGCGAGACGTGCCGGACGAC
>DASRPJ010000272.1:0-13335 GCA_035646435.1 Thermoanaerobaculia bacterium
TTTCTCTTTCTCTACGGCGAGAGCGGGTTCGTCGCCCGGTCCATTCAGGCGCTCTTCCGGCTCGAAGAATCCCCGTGGCGTCTGACCGGTCCGACGGCCGTCCTCCTCGTGCACGCATACACGATGTACGTGTACTTCTACCTGTTCACGCGCGCCGGCCTCGCGCGACTGGACGGCGCCCTGCTGGAGGCGGCGGCCGGGCTCGGAGCGAGCCGCCACACGGTGCTCACCCGAGTGACGCTGCCTCTCCTTCGGCCAGCGCTCACGGGCGCCGCCCTCCTCACGTTCATGACGTCGCTCGCGTCGTTCTCCGCCCCGTACGTCTTCGGCGGCGGCTTCCGCGTGATGACGACGCAGATCGTCGCGTCGAAGCTGAACGGCGACGTCGCGATGGCGATGGTCGAGACCGTCACCCTCGCCGCCGTCGCGCTCGTCGGGCTCGCGCTCCTCCAGCGGAGCGAGCAGGGGCGCGTCGTCGCCGGCGGCGGGAGGGGCGTCGCGCCGGCGCGGAAGGCGCTCGGCCGGTCGCGCTGGCTCGCGGCCGGCTTCGGATGGGGCCTCGCGGTCCTCCTGCTCCTCCCCCACGCGACGCTCGTCCTCGTGTCACTCGTTCCGCGCGGGACGTGGACCATCGAGATCCTGCCGCCGGTGCTGAATCTTGGCAACTACGTCTCGCTCGTGACGGAGACCGAGCGGCTGCGCCCGCTCGTCAACTCGCTCTGGATGGCGGTCGTCGCCACCGCGGGTGCGCTCGTCCTCGGCTTCTCCGCGGCGCGGATCGCCGTGCGCGGCAAGACCCGTCTCGGCGGGCTCCTCGAAACACTGCTCGCGGTTCCCTGGGCCCTTCCGGGCACCGTCTTCGCGGTCGCGCTCTCGGCGGCGTTCAGCGTCCACGCGCCGTGGGTCGGCCGGTTCATCCTCGTCGGGACGGCGGCGATCCTTCCGCTCGGCTACATGGTGAGGAACCTTCCGCTGACGGGGCGGGCGGCGTTCGCGGGCTTTCGCCAGCTCGACCCCGCGCTCGACGAGGCCGCCGCCGCGCTCGGCGCCGGCCGCTGGCGGCGGCTCTGGCGCGTGGACCTGCCGCTGACCGCGCCGGCGATCGCGGCCGGCGCGAGCCTCGCGTTCATCACCGCGCTCGGGGACTTCGTCATCTCGATCGTCCTGTACACGTTCGAGACGCGCCCCATCGCGATCGAGATCCTCTCCTCGCTGCGCCTCCAGGAGACGGGCGCCGCAGCCGCGTACGGCGTCGTGCTGGCGACCCTCTCCGCCGCCGTCTTCTTCCTGTGGGGCCGCCGGGGTCAGGTCTCCACCTGACACTTTCTGTAATAAGCGCTTGTCACCGCTCGCGGCGTAGTAGGGAGAGATGAGCGCCTTCCCGGACGCCGATTCGTTTCGTCCTTTCGTCGAGGAAACCTTCCGGCCCCTCGCTTCCTTTGCGCGAAGCGTCCTGGGGAGCGACCTCGAGGCCGAAGACGTCGCACAGGAAGCGCTCGTGCGTCTCTACCGCGAGCGAGCGCGCCTCGACGCCGGCCGCTCGCCGCGGTCCTACCTCTACCGCATCGCTCTGCGCCTCTGCGTCTCGCGCCTCCGCCGCGAAAGCCGCCGGCGAGCGCTTTCGCTCCTTTTCGCGCCCCTCTCGCCTTCGGCGTCGGCGCCTCCAGCCGATCCGCTCGACGGCTGGTTCCGGGAGCTCCCGCAGCGCCAGCGCGCGATCGCTCACCTCCACTTCGGCGAAGACCTCGACGCGCCGGAGATCGCCGCCACGCTCGGCATCGCGGCGTCCACAGTGCGTGTCCAGCTCACCCGGATTCGAAGGTCCCTTCGATCCGCCGGCAATGTGAAGCCGGCAACGGAAAGGTGTCCCGATGTCACTTGAAGAAAGGGAGATTCGCCGCTCGATCGGAGGGCGACCTCCCAGCTCGCGCGATCCGTGGCCGGCGATCCGGCTGCGGTTGCATGAGCGGCAGCGCCCACCAGCGATCCTCGGGATGGCCGCGGCGCTCCTTCTCTTCTTCGCGGCGGCCGAAGCGTTCCGCCGCGGCGTGAACGGCCCCGTGACTCGGGCGGAATCGGGATTCCGCGTGACGGAAGTCTCGAGAGAGGGCCGACCGGCGAGCGCCCTCGTCATTCAACCCGACGCGAACACGATCGTCGTCATCCCCCAGTAAAGGAGAACGTCATGAAACGCACCGCACTCCTTCTCGCGATCGCCGGCCTCTGCGCGAGCACGCTTGCCGCGGGCGACGAGACGCTCGTCCTCGAGATCAACGTGTTCCAGGGACACCGGGCCGGACTTCCCCTCAAGGATCCCGCTCCGCCGACCGTCGTCGTCCTGCCTCCGGACCCGGGCTGGTCCGACGACATCGAGCGTCAGCGTCTGCAGATCGCCGAGACGCTCTCTTTCGACGGGGTGGCCGTCGTGGCGAAGAGCCGGGCCGAAGTCGCTTCCGCCGCCACGCATCAATTCGACGTGGGACACGACTGGCGCTTCCCCTACCAGGTTTCCGTGACGCCGCTGAGAGTCGGCAAGAACCGGGTCGAGCTCGACATCCGCATCCTGCAGAGCCGCGATCCCGCTTCGGCTCTCGCAACCGCGTCCATTCAGGGAGAGATCGGGAAGACGTTCATCGTCGCGCAGAACACCCCCGGCAACCCGGTCCTGGTCGCCGTCACGCCGAAGCGGCCCGCCGCCGCCCCGAATGGTGGAGAGATCAAAACGATCGGAGGCGCGGTCACGCAGCCGAAGCTCGTCCACCCCGTCGAGCCGCGCTATCCGCAGAACGCCCGCAAGGAGAAAGTCACGGGCCAGGTGGTCGTGCAGGTCGTCATCGAAAAGGACGGCACGGTCGCGCGGGCGACGGTGATCCGTCCCGTGCATCCCGACCTCGACGCGTCCGCCGTCGAGGCCGTCCGGCAGTGGCGCTACGAGCCGGCGCGCCAGAACGGCAAGCCCGTCGCCGTCTACATGACGATCACGGTCGACTTCCGGCTGGACTGAGCGAGCGAGCGAGATTAGGGGCGTGTAACGGTGCGGGGCGGACCCGGCGGCGGGGTGACGCGGGTGAGAGCGGTAAAGGCGTAGCCGTTCGCCACGGTGACGCTCCGGCCGTCCGGGTTGGTCACGACGACGTCGACCGTGCCCACCGCGTGGGCCGGCGTCACGACCCGAAGTCGCGTCCCGATCGAGTCGAGGACGGCGACGTCGGTGCCGGGAGCTCCGCCGAACGTGACGGCCGCTCCCGTCGCGAAGCCGCCTCCCGTCAGGACGACGACGTCGCCTCCGCGCGCGCTGCCGGACGCCGGCTCCATCGCCGTCACCGTCGGCGCCATCGGGTTCGCGTCGGCGACGCGCGCGAGCACGCCCGCTTCCGTTGCGAGGTACAGCTCTCCCGCCGAGTCCTCGCCGAACGTCGTCAGGTTCGACGCGCGCTGCGCGTAGAGCCGCGTCGTCCAGGAGCCGCCGTCCCGTACCGCTCCCCAGACCTTCCCCGTGCAGTAGTCGCCGTAGAAATACGTGCCGGTGAGCCGCGGGTACAGGCGACCCCGATAGACGTAGCCTCCCGTGACCGAGCAGTCTCCGGAAGAGTGCGAGTACTCGAGGATCGGTAGCGTGAGGGACGGGGCGTTGCACGCGGCAACGCCGCTCGGGCATCCGGACGTCCCGCCCGTGCAGAGCGTGCCCTCCATCATCTTCCAGCCGTAGTTCTCACCGCCCGCGCTTCCCGCCGGCTGGAAGTCGATCTCCTCGCGTGAGCCCTGCCCGACGTCGCCGATGTAGAGGTCGCCGGTCGCCCGATCGAACGAGAAGCGCCACGGGTTCCGAAGACCCTTCGCCCAGATCTCGTCTCGCGCGCCGCCCGGCGCGGCGAACGGGTTGTCCGGCGGGATCCCGTAGAACGGCGGCGCGCCCGCGTTCGCGTCCACGTCGATCCGCAGCATCTTGCCGAGGAGGGTGTCGTCCCGCTGTCCGGCGCACATCGGGTCGTTGCCGGAACCGCCGTCTCCCATGCCGACGTAGAGGTACCCGTCTGGACCGAACGCGAGGTGGCCGCCGTTGTGGTTCGCGAAGGGCTGCGCGATCGTCAGGAGCGTCGCGGCGCTCGACGGATCGGCGACGTTCCGGTCGGCGGCCGAGACCCGGTAGCGCGCGACGACCGTGTTTCCGCCGGTGTTCGTGTAGTTCACGAAGAAGAGGCCGTTCTCGGCGTACCGAGGGTGGAATGCGAGGCCGAGGAGGCCGCGCTCGCCGCAGCAGGAAACGAGGGGCGTGACGTCGAGAAAAGCCGTGGGCCGCACGGCCCCGTTTTCGAAGACGACGATCCGCCCGCGCTGGAGAGTGAGGAAGAGGCGCGCGTCACCGGCGTGCGCGATGGCGGTGGGCTGCGCGAGGCCCGTCGCGAGCGGCTCGAGCGCGATCTCGGGCCCCCCCTGGGCCCGCGCGCACCTTGCGGTCACGAGAAGCCCGACGAGGGAGAGAGTCGCGAGAAAGCGGGTGCGGTTCGGGTTCAGGGATCCCCTCCGGACAGGGAGAACGAGTCCCCGCCTCCCGTCAATTCCGGACTAAGGCGGGACTAACTATTCGGCGACGACCGCGTACGCGCGCACCGGGAAACTGCCGACCCCGCGAAACGGAGCGGGCACGGCGTGGAAGCGGAACCCGGAAGAGGGCAGCGCGTCGAGGTTCGTCAGGTGCTCGACGATCGGGATGCCGGCGTCGAGGAGGAGCGTGTGCGCGGGACGCGCGCCGTCGCGGGTGTCGTCGATGTTGAGCGAGTCGATTCCGACGAGCGCGGCGCCGCCGGAGACGAGGGCTTCCGCCGCCGCGCGCGTCAGGTACGCGTGGTCGCGAAAGTACGCCGGCGTCCGCCAGTGGCGGCTCCACCCCGTCCGGACGAGGACGGCGCGGCCCGACAGGTCGAGACCGTCGAAGAGCCCGGGACCGACGGGGCGTCCCGCGCCGGTGGCATCGAAGACGAGCCCGTCCAAGTCCGCGAGCCTCCCGAGCGGGAGGTCCGCGACGTCCCGGCCCCCTTCGAACCGGTGGAACGGCGCGTCCACGTACGTGCCCGTGTTCGCGACCATCTCGACGCGCCCGATCGAGAACGTCGTACCCTCCGCGTACTTGCCGCGCGACGCCTCGCGGGAGAGGAACTCCCCGATCACGGGCGCGGGAAGGCCTTCGTACGTGACCATTCCCGCTTCGATCGCGTGGCTCACGTCGACGAAGCGTCGGGCGGTCACTTCGCCTCCGCGGCGGGAGTGCGCAGAAGCTCCGCCCGAAGGACGCTCTTGGCGCCGTCCGGCCCGGTGAGCGAGACGCGATACGCCGGCGTGGACCGCTCGATCTCGAGTCGGATCGTGAGGAAGGGGCAGCACGCGCGCTCGAGCTCGATCCAGCGGGCGATCCGCAGGAAGAGGAACGGCCTCGCGGGGAAGCGAACCGCGTATCCGTCCGCGAGCTCCTCGACGTCCGTTATCGCGCCCACGAGCTCCCCCGCGAGCCGGCGATGCTCCGCGCGCGTGCCCTCGTCGAACGCGGCGAGCCGGCAGGCGACGGACGCCGCGGCCTCAGCCACGCCCGGCCTTTCCGACTCGGTCGCGGTAGAGCCTCTTCACGAGCTGGATCTGTCCCGCGTGGTACACGTCGTGCGCCGCGATTCCGTAAACGAGCGTGTCGATGCGGTGCCGGCTTCCGGGCGACAGCGCCGACAGGCGACGCGCGGGGATCTTCTCGACGGCGGACCGGAACCGGCGGTGCTGCTCGTCCAAGAGGGCGAGGTCCGCGCGCCAGGCCTCCTCGGTCGAAGTCTCTCTCCCTCTCCCTCCGGGAGAGGCCCGGGGTGAGGGCTCGGGGCGGACGAACCAGTTGCTGCCTTTCATCGCGAACGCGCCCCGCTTCTCTCCGGTCAGGCGCCGCCAACCGGCGTACTTCCAGTAGGCGGCGTGCACGGCGAGCTCCCACACGTTGTGCCGGTCCGGGGCGGGACGCCACACGGCCTGCTGCACGCCCACTCCCCGCAGCGTGCCCTTGAGGTTCGGCCCGTGCCAGGCCTTCTTCTCGTACGCCTCGTCGAGGATCCGGAGGAGAAGCGCGACGGGCTCGTCGGTCTTCAAGCGCGCCCTCCCGCCGTCGTGCGGGCGAGGAGCTCCGGCACCGGGGCCGCTTCGGCCGGCGCCGGCGCGGACACCTCGCGCCTCGCGCCGTACCGGATGATCAGCGCGACCGCGCCGATGATGACTGCCGCCGCGATCAGCGTGCGGAGCGACATCGGCTCGTTCGCGAAGGCCCAGCCGAGGAGGACGGCGACGATCGGGTTGACGTACGCGTAGGTGGAGACGCGCGCGGGCGTCGTCGCGCCGAGCAGCCAGATGTACGCCGTGAAACCGACGAGGGAGCCGAAGACGGTCAGGTAGGCGAGCGAGAGAAGCGACCGCGCGGAGATCGCCGACAGCGCAACCTCCTCCGCCTGCCCGGTCGCGAGCCCGAAGAGGAGGAGAAGAACGCCACCCGCCACCATCTCCATCGCCGCGGCGAGGAATCCCGACTTCGGGAGCGCGGCGCCGCGCGAGTAGAGCGACCCGAACGCCCAGCAGAGGCAGCCGAGCAGGAGGACGGCCGCGCCCAGAGGGTCGACGCGGCCCGCGAGCCTTCCGGGCGCGACGAGCACGAAAAGACCGATGAGCCCGAGGAGGATGCCGGCGACGACGGCCGCGCGCGGCTTTCTCCCGCCGAGCCGCGGGAGCATTTCGAGCACGAGCATCCAGATGGGCACCATCGCGACGAGGAGCGCGGTCAGCCCGGACGGCACGCGCGTCTCCGCCCAGACGACGGCGCCGTTGCCACCGAGCAGGAGGAAGCCGCCGACGACCGTCGCCGCGCGCCAGTTGGTGAGGGTCGGTCGAGGAGCGCCGCGCCAGCGCGCCCAGGCGTAGAGAATCGCCCCGGCGACCAGGAATCGCACGGCGGCCATCAGGTGCGGCGGCATCGTCTCGATCGCGAACCGGATCGCCAGGTACGTCGAGCCCCAGATGAGGTAGACCGACGCGAACGCGGCGAGGAGCTTTCCCTGGGTGGGCCGGAGGCCGGTCGAGACGTCAAGCACTGGCGGCCTCCGCTTCCTCTTCGACGGCAATCGGAAGCGCCGCCGTTTCCTTGACGGTCTCGAGCACGATCGTCGTCCGCGTCGACGTGATCGTCGGGATCTTTCCGAGCTCCTCCCGGAGGAGCCGGCCGAGCGCCTCCGGATCCGCGGCGCGCGCCTTCACGAGGAAGCAGTCCTCCCCCGCGACGTGGTGCACTTCCAGGACCTCGGGGATCTTCGAGATGCGCTCCGCCGTCTGGACGCCCCCCGGCCGGTCGTTCGACCGCACGAAGATGAAGGCGACGAGGGCGAGCCCGACCGCGTGCGGGTCGATGCGCGCGTGGTAGCCCTGGAGGATCCCCTTCTCCTCGAGCTTCCGGATCCGCTCGAAGACGGCGGACGGGGCGAGCCCGACCTGCCGCGCGATTTCGGCGTTGGAAGTCCGGGCGTTCTTCTGCAGGATCGTCAGGATGCGGCCATCAAGTTCGTTGATCATTCTGGAAAGAAATAGTAGTCAAGACGAAACAACGGTTCAAGAGGCCGATATGTGACGAAGTGTCGCAACCGCTTTTCCTCTCTCTATAACCCGCCCGCCGCCTAAGGGGTTGCAAGGACTCCCCGGAAAGTCCCGGCCGGAGCCCGCGACCGCGGCACTTCTACAATCGCTCCACGCATGTCCGTCGAACGAGTCGAGGAATCGGGCGGGCGCCTCCCCGTCGGGGCATCGACTCGACCCGGGTCGAAGCGCCTCGTCGTGATCGGGGCCGGTCCCGCGGGGCTGACGACGGCCTACGAAGCGATCCGGCTCGGCCTGCCGGCCGTCGTGCTCGAGAAGAGCGGCGACGTCGGCGGCCTGGCGCGGACGGCGGCTTACAAGGGCTTTCACTTCGACATGGGGGGACACCGCTTCTTCACGAAGGCGGCCTCGGTCGCGAAGATCTGGCGCGCGGTCCTCGGGCCCGGTCTCCTTCGCCGCCCCCGCCTCTCCCGCATCTACTATCGCGGCCGCTTCTTCCAGTATCCCCTCCGGCCGTGGAATGCGCTCCGCGGACTCGGTCCCTGGCGGGCCATCGCGATCGTCGCGAGCCACCTCAAGTGGCAGGTCTTCCCCTACGCCAGGGAGGATACGTTCGAGCAGTGGGTGACCAACCGTTTCGGGCGACGGCTCTTCCTCACCTTTTTCAAGACCTACACGGAGAAGATCTGGGGCGTGCCGTGCTCCGAGCTCAAGGCCGAGTGGGCCGCCCAGCGGATCAAGGACCTCTCGCTGCGCACCGCCGTGATGAACATGTTCTTCCGCCGAAAGACGACGATCAAGACGCTGATCGAGGAGTTCGACTACCCCCGGCTCGGACCCGGAATGATGTGGAAAGCCATGCGCGACGAAATCGTCGGCGCCGGTGGCTCGGTCCACCTGGAACGCGACGTCGTGCGAATCGAGCACGACGGCAGCCGGGTCTCGCGCGTGATCGTGACCCACGACGGCCTTCAGGAGGAGGTCGACGGGACGGACTTCGTGTCGAGCATGCCGATCACCGAGCTCGTGGCGAAGCTCCACCCTCCGGCGCCCCCGGCGGTCCTGCAAGCCGCGGGAGCGCTCCGCTATCGCGACTTTTTGACGGTCTGCCTGATCGTGAATCGCGCCGATCTCTTTCCAGACAACTGGATCTACGTCCATGACCCGCTCGTGAAGGTCGGCCGCATCCAGAACTACCGCAACTGGAGCCCGGAAATGGTCCCGGACGCGGGCAAGACGGGCCTCGGCCTGGAGTACTTCTGCGCCGAGGGCGACGAACTGTGGAGAGCAACGGACGAAGAGCTGATCGCCCTCGGAACGCGGGAGATCGCGGCGATCGGGCTCGCACGCGCCGAGGACGTCATGGACGGATGCGTTCAGCGCGTGCCAAAGGCATACCCTGTTTACGACAGCTCGTACCGCCGGCACCTCGACGTCCTGCGGGGCTTCGTCGCCGGCTTCACGAACCTTCAGACGATCGGCCGCAACGGCCTCCATCGGTACGACAACCAGGACCACGCGATGCTCACCGGCATGCTCGCGGTTCGCAACGTCGCGTTCGGTGAGGAGAACGACGTCTGGGGCGTCAATGTCGACGCCGAGTACCAGGAGGAGATCCGGCTCGATCACGTTCTGGCGCCCGTGTTCGCCAAGCTCGATCGCATCGCCTTCGGAGTCGCGGTGGGCGCCCTCGCGGCCGCGCTTCTCGGATTCGCGAGCCTGTGGCTCGTCTTCAAGGGCGGGACGGTCGTCGGACCCAACCTCCGGCTTGTCGCGCAATACCTGCCGGGATACGAGGCGAGCCCCCGGGGCGCTCTGCTCGGGCTCGTGTACGGGCTGCTCGGCGGCTTCGCGATGGGCTGGTTCCTCGCGGTGACGCGGAATGCCGCCGCGCTTTTCTCCGTCGCCGTGATCCGCCGCCGCGCCGAGTCGCTGGTCCTGCGTCGCGTTCTCGATTACCTGTAGCGATGTCCTCCGAACAAAGAGACACGCCGACCGCGCTCCCGGTGCGAATCCTCCGGTTGGAGGCGCTCGTCCAGGGGCTCGCCTGGGGGCTCGTGGCGGGGCTCGGGCTCTTCCTCGCGACGAACTGGCTCGTGCTGAAGGGCGGCCGCGTCGTGGGGCCGCACCTCTCGCTCCTGCGCCAGTTCTTCATCGGCTACGAGGTCACCTTCGTGGGGAGCCTCATCGGCTTCGCCTACGCTTTCGCCTGCGGCTTCGTGGCGGGATACCTCGTGAGCATCGTCTACAACCGCGTCGCCCGCGGGCGGTCCGGTGGGTAAGGCCGCTCGGTCGAAGAGCGCACGGCGCGACCGCGCGGCGCTTCCGGCTCCGCCGCCGGCCGCGCGCAGCCGAGTCCGGCGGCGCCTGGGGCCGCCGGCTTTCCGCGCGGAGTACCTCGCCGCGATCCTCCTGACCGCGGCGGGCCTCGTCGTCTACTCGAACGCGCTCCGCGGGCCGTTCGTGCTGGACGATCACGCGGCGATTACCTCCAACACGTCCATCCGCTCGCTCTCGCCGGACGTTCTCTCGCCGCCCGCCCGCACCGCCGTTTCGGGGAGGCCGGTCGTCAATCTGACCCTCGCCTTCAACCATGCCGTGGGCGGACTGAACCCGGCCTCCTACCACGCCTTCAACGTGGCCCTTCACCTTCTCGCGGCGCTCACTTTTTTCGGGATCACGCGCCGCACGCTCGGCTCTCCCGAGCTGCAGTCACGCTTCCGGGATCGCGCGCTTCCACTCGCCGCGGCCGTCGCTCTTCTGTGGGTCGTGCACCCGCTCGCGACCGAGACCGTCAACTACACCATCCAGCGGACCGAGCTCCTCATGGGCCTGTTCACGCTGCTCACGCTCTACTGCGCGATCCGCGCGTTCGAGTCCCCGGGGCGGCGCCTCTGGGAGGCGGCCGCGCTCCTCGCGTTCGCCCTCGCCATGGGCAGCAAGGAAGTCGCCGTCGTCGCGCCCATGCTGGTTCTCGCTCATGACTCGCTCTTCTGGTCGAAGTCCCTCCGCGAGGCGCTCCGCCGGCACTTGCGGCTCCATGCGGGTCTCGCCCTCGTGCTCCTGGTGTGCGTGCTCCTGGTCGCGACTCGATTCCGCCGGACGCTGGCGGGATTCGTCCGCGACGACGTCACGCCCTGGGAGTACGCCCTCACGCAGTCCGGCGTCATCGTGCACTATCTCCGGCTGGCCTTCTGGCCGAACGCCCTTGCCGCGGACTATGGCGGGTGGCCCGTGGCGAGGTCGATCCGGGATGTCCTGCCGTTTCTCTTCGTCGTCGTTGCCCTGTTCGCTCTGACCGTGTGGGGCGTGCTCCGGCGGAAGAAGCTCGCCTTCCTCGGCGTCGTCTTCTTCCTCGTCCTCGCGCCGACGTCGAGCTTCCGTGCCCTCGTGAACGAAGTCGCGGCGGAGCGCCGCATGTATCTCCCTCTGGCGGCCGTCGTCGCCCTGGTCGTGATGGCCGGGGATGCGTTGCGGCGACGGCTCGGTGCCGCGTCCGGCGTCGGGGCTGCCGTCGTCGCAACCCTCGCTCTCGCGCTCGCCCTGACCACGGTGCGGCGCAACGACGACTATCGGACGACCCTCGCGTTCTGGACCGACGTCGTCGACAAGCGCCCCGACAACGGGAGGGCGCGCGAGTGGCTCGGAGACTACCTGTACAAACGGGGACGCTACGCCGAGGCGTTCCCGCACCTCGAAGCGGCGGCGCGCCTGCAGCCCGCCAGCGGGCGGGCCCAGTACTCGTTCGGCGTCGCGCTCGCGAACCGCGGAAGAAAGGACGAAGCGATCGAGCGGTATCGCGCGGCGCTCCGGCTCGAGCCCGACTACCCGCCGGCGCGCAACAACCTCGGCATCGAGCTCGCCGATCGGGGCCGGTTCGATGAAGCGATCAGGCACTATCGTGCCGCCCTCCGGGTCGACCCGGGATATGCCCTCGCGCACTACAACCTGGCGCGCGCTCTCGCGCGGCTCGGCCGGTCCGAGGAGACGACCACGCACCTGGAAGAGGCGGTCCGGCTCCAGCCCGACTTCGCGGACGCTCGCCGCGCGCTCGACGCCCGCCGAAACCGGGCCAACCGGTGACTCCGGTCCTCCGGTCCGCGTCGGGAATCGGTATTCTCGTCGGTCTCGGGATTGCCGTCGTGCTGGTGGTCTGGCAGGGAGCCGATGCGGTCGCCGTTCTCCTCGCCTCGACCGGTTGGAGGCTCCTTCTCGTCGCCGGTTTCGCAGTACCCAACCTCCTTCTCGCCACGGCGTCGTGGAGGCTTCTCTTTCCCTCCGGAGCCCCCCGCTTCGGCATCGCACTTGCGGCGCTCTGGATCGGCACCTCGGTCAACGTGTTGCTGCCGGTCGCCGGCGTCGGCGGTGAGATCGTTCGCGCTCGCCTGATCGCACGCTGGTCGTCGAAAACGCGGGACGCCGTCGCCTCGGTCGTGGTCGACAAGACCGTCCAGGTGGCGACGCTGCCGCTCCTCGCCCTGATCGGCATCGCTTCGCTCTTCCCCGCCGTCGAGGACTTCAATCGCGGCGGATCTGACCCCTTCGGGATCAGACCCGCGACTCTCGGCGCAGCGATCGTCGGGGTCGCGCTCCTCGCGATCGTGATCGCGCTGCTCGTGCTCATTCAGCGCGCCGGCGCGTTCTCGTTCCTCGCGGCGCAGGCCGTCCGGTTCGCCCAAAGCCGGAAGTGGGAGGGTCTGGTCGAACGCGCGAGCGACCTGGACGGAGCGATTCGTTCGCTCTACCGGCCGGGCCGGATCGCGGGATCGTGCGCGCTCCGGCTCCTCGCGCGTCTGTCGCTCGCCGGCGAGGTTTGGCTGGCCGCGCGGCTCCTCGGCCACCCGATCAGCGTCGTCGACGCGATCGCGCTCAAGAGCCTGGCGATGGTGGCGGGCGGAGTCGTCTTCCCGGTGCCGGCCGCGCTCGGGGTGCAGGAGGCGAGCTTCGTCGCCCTGGGAGCGCTCATCGGCCTGCCCCCCGACGCGGCCCTCGCCACGTCCCTCGCGACCCGCGTGCGCGAGCTCCTGGTGAGCGTGCCCGGCCTGCTCGCCTGGGAGTGGGTCGAGGGGCGCGCTGTGTGGAGGCGCCGGGCGGCGTGAAAATGCGCGTCTCGGTCGTCGTCCCGGCCTACCGGAATGCCGCCGGCCTCGCGGAGTGTCTCCAGGCGCTCGTCGCATCCGACGAGCCTCCGTTCGAAATCATCGTCGTCGACGACGCGTCCGGCGACGGCACGTCGGCGGTGGCTTCCCGCTTCGGTGCTCGCGGACTGCGGCTCGAGCGAAACTCGGGCGCGGGCGCCGCGCGAAACCACGGGGCGCGCTCCGCCTCCGGCGAAATTCTCCTTTTCGTCGACTCCGACGTCGTCGTGGCGCCGGACACGGTCGGCCGCGTGGCCCGCCTTTTCGAGGAACGCCCCGACGTCGCCGCGGTCTTCGGTTCCTACGACGCCGCTCCGCGGGCGCCGGGTCTCGTGTCGCAGTTTCGGAACCTGCTCCACCACTTCGTTCACCAGCACGGCGAGCCGGAGGCTTCGACCTTCTGGGCGGGCTGCGGGGCGATCCGCCGCCCGGTCTTCGAAAGCGTGGGGGCCTTCGACACGGGACGTTACGGCCGGTCGATCGAGGACATCGAGCTCGGTTACCGGTTGCGCGACGCCGGTCATCGCATTCTCCTCGAGCGAGATCTGCGGGTGACGCACCTGAAACGCTGGACGCTCGGTTCGTTCCTGCG
>DASRPJ010000273.1:0-8242 GCA_035646435.1 Thermoanaerobaculia bacterium
CGAGACCGCGCCGTGCGAGCTCGTCTGCCCCGTCGCCGCCACCGTGCACAGCGCGGAAGGGCTGAACGACATGGTCTACAACCGGTGCGTCGGGACGAAGTACTGCGCGAACAACTGTCCCTACAAGGTGCGGCGCTTCAACTTCTACCACTACTCGACGCAGTTCCGCGCGCCGAGCATGCGCATGCTCGCGAACCCCGACGTCACCGTCCGCTGGCGCGGCGTCATGGAGAAGTGCACCTACTGCGTGCAGCGGATCAACGAGGGCAAGATCCGGTCCGAGCTCGAGAACCGGCGCGTACGCGACGGCGACGTCGTCACGGCGTGCCAGCAGGCCTGCCCCGCCGAGGCGATTGTCTTCGGGGACCTCGCGGACCCGGAGAGCCGCGTTTCGAAGCTCCGCGGGTCGCCCCTCTCGTACGGCCTGCTCGCGGACCTCGGCACGCGTCCGCGGACGGAGTACCTGGCGGCGGTGCGCAACCCGAACCCGGAGCTCGCGGAGCGCGGATGAGCACCGAGCACTCGACGCACGGGCGGAGCGGGCCGCCGGTCATCGAGCCGGGGCACACGTACGCCTCCGTCACCGACAAGATCAGCTCGATCGTCCTCGCGCGCAAGACGCCGATCTTCTGGCTCGCCGGCTTCTTCGTGTCGTTCCTGCTCGTGCTCGTGCTGCTCGCCTCTCTCGGTTACCTCTTCGCGAAGGGGGTCGGGATCTGGGGCATCAACCAGCCGGTCGGGTGGGGCTTCGACATCATCAACTTCGTCTGGTGGATCGGGATCGGGCACGCCGGCACGCTCATCTCCGCGATCCTGCTCCTCCTGCGCCAGGAGTGGCGGACGTCGATCAACCGCTTCGCCGAGGCGATGACGCTCTTCGCGGTCGCCTGCGCGGGCCTGTTCCCGATCATCCACATGGGGCGTCCCTGGCTCGCGTACTGGCTCCTCCCCTACCCGAACACGATGGGTCTCTGGCCGCAGTGGCGCAGCCCGCTCGTGTGGGACGTCTTCGCCGTGTCGACGTACGCGACCGTGTCGCTCCTCTTCTGGTTCGTCGGCTTGATACCGGACCTCGCGACGCTGCGCGACCGGGCGCGGCGGAAGGGCTTCCAGATCTTCTACGGGATGCTCGCGATGGGGTGGCGCGGATCGGCGCTCCACTGGCAGCGGTACGAGACCGCGTACCTTCTCCTCGCGGGCCTCGCGACGCCGCTCGTCATCTCCGTGCACACGGTCGTGTCGTTCGACTTCGCGTCGGGGATCGTGCCCGGCTGGCACGCGACGATCTTCCCCCCCTACTTCGTCGCCGGCGCGATCTACGCCGGCTTCGCGATGGTGTTGCTCCTCGCGATCCCGCTGCGCGCCGTGTACGGGCTCGAGGACTTCATCACGATGCGCCACCTCCAGAACATGGCGAAGATCCTCCTCGCGACGGGGCTCATCGTCGGCTACGGGTACGTCATGGAAGCCTTCATGGCGTGGTACAGCGCCAACCCGTACGAGGAGTACATGATCACGAACCGCATGCGCGGCCCTTACGCGCCGATCTACTGGTCGCTCATGCTCTGCAACATCGCCGCGCCGCAGCTCCTCTGGTTCAAGCGCGTGCGGTCGAGCCCGAAGGCGCTCTTCGGGATCGCGGTCATCGTCTCGATCGGGATGTGGCTCGAGCGTTACGTCATCATCGTCACGAGCCTCCACCGCGACTTCCTGCCGTCCTCGTGGGGGATGTACTCCGGAACGATCTGGGACTGGGCGACGTTCCTCGGGACGATCGGGCTCTTCCTGTCCCTCCTCTTCCTCTTCATCCGGTTCCTCCCGATGATCTCGATCTTCGAGATGCGGACCCTCGTCCCGGCCGAGGGAGCGCTGCCGAAGCTGCCGGTCCCCGAGAAGTCGGTCGCGGAGGAGCCTCATGGGACCTGACGCCCCGGCCCGGCCGCGCGTGTGGGGGATGCTCGCCGAGTTCGAGCGGCCCGACGAGCTCGTCGCCGCCGCCCGGCGGGCGCGGGAGGCCGGCTACCGCCGGATGGACGCGTACAGCCCCTTCCCGATCCACGGCCTCTCCGAGGCGCTCGGCCTCCGTCCGTCGAAGCTGCCGCTCGTCGTTCTTGCGGGAGGAATCATCGGCTGCGTGACCGCGCTCGGCATGCAGTGGTTCTCGTCGACCGTGCACTACCCCATGAACGTGGGGGGCCGGCCGTTCGCGAGCTGGCCGTCCTTCATTCCGATCACGTTCGAGCTGACCGTCCTTTTCGCCTCCGGCGCCGCGGTGTTCGGGATGCTCGGAATGAACGGGCTCCCGCAGCCCTACCACCCGGTCTTCAACGCGCCGCGGTTCGCGTTCGCCTCGCGCGACCGGTTCTTCCTCGGGGTCGAAGCGCGGGACGCGAAGTTCGACCTCGCCGGCACGCGGGCGTTTCTCGCGAGCCTCGGCGCGCGGGAAGTCGTCGAGGTGGAGGAATGAGGGTCCGCGGCCTCCGCACGGCGGGCGGCCTCTCCGCCCTCTTCGCTGTCGTCGCCGTGAACGCCGGCTGCCGCCAGGAGATGTACGACCAGCCGCGATACAAGCCGCTCGCGAAGAGCACTTTTTTCGAGGACGGCCGGTCCGCGCGGCCGCTCGTCGAGGGCACGGTCGCGCGCGGTTCGATCGACCCCCTCGCGCCGGCGGGCGGCGGGGCGCCCGGATCGCTCGCGACCACGCTCCCGATGCCGCTGACCCGCGAGCTCCTCGTCCGCGGCCGCGAGCGTTACGGGATCTTCTGCGCGCCGTGCCACGACGCGACGGGGAGCGGCCGGGGGATGGTCGTCCGGCGGGGCTACCGGCCCCCTCCCACGCTCCACATCGAGCGGCTGCGCGACGCGCCGGTCGGCCACCTCTACGACGTCATCACGCGCGGCGTCGGCGCCATGCCCGACTACGCGCAGCAGATCCCGCCGGCGGACCGCTGGGCGATCGCCGCGTACGTCCGCGCGCTCCAGCTGTCGCAGCGGGCCGCCCCCGGCGACGTGCCCGCCGGCGAGAGGTCCAAGCTCGAAACCGGGGACAGACCACGGTTTCCAGAAAGTACGCCCTCACAGGAAGGACAGGGCGGAAACCGTGGTCTGTCCCCCGAAAAACACTGATGGAACGCGCGCTTCCCGAGCCGCACGCGCTCCTCCGGTTCCAGCGGCCGGCGCTCCTCGTCGGCGCGGTCGCGCTCGTAGCGTGCGCCGTCGGCGGCTTCTTCCAGCCCGACCAGTTCTTCCGCTCGTATCTCTTCGCCTTCCTGTTCTGGGCCGGCATCGCGCTCGGGTCCATGGCCGTCGCGATGCTCCACCACGTGACGGGAGGCGCCTGGGGGCTCCCGATCCGCCGGCCGCTCGAGTCGGCGATGCGCACGCTGCCCTTCGTCGCGATCCTCTTCCTGCCGATCGCCCTCGGCGTGGGAAGGATCTACGAGTGGGCGCATCCCGAGGCGGTCGCCGCGGACCCGATCCTCCAGCACAAGAGCCTCTACCTGAACGTCCCGTTCTTTCTCGGCCGGGCCGCCGTCTACTTCGGCGCGTGGTTCGTGCTCGCTTACTTCCTGAACCGCTGGTCGCTCGAGCAGGACGCGACGGGCGACCGCTCCATCGCGCGGCGGCTTCAGCTCCTCTCGTCTGCCGGGCTCGTCCTGTACGGCCTGACCGTGACGTTCGCGTCCATCGACTGGGCGATGTCGCTCGAGCCGCACTGGTTTTCGACCATGTACGGCGTGCTCTTCATCGCCGGGCAGGGGCTCTCGGCGTTTGCCTTCACCGTCGTCGTGCTGGTCGGACTCTCCGGCCGATCGCCGCTCGCGCAGTTCGTCGAAGCGAAGCACTACCACGACCTCGGCAAGCTGATGCTCGCATTCGTGATGTTCTGGGCGTACGTCTCGTTCTCGCAGTACCTGATCATCTGGTCCGGCAACCTGCCCGAAGAGATCCCCTGGTACCTCCGCCGGCTGCAGGGCGGCTGGGGGTGGGTCGGCGCGGCGCTCGTCCTCCTCCACTTCGCGCTCCCCTTCTTCATGCTCCTGCCGGCTTCGGCCAACCGCAACCCGCGCATTCTCTCGACAGTGGCCGGGCTCATCCTCTTCATGCGGCTCGTCGACGTGTTCTGGCTGACGCGGCCCGCGTTCGCGGAGGGCGGATTCCACTTTCACTGGATGGACCTGCTCGCACCCGTCGGGGTCGGAGGTGTCTGGCTCGCGGCCTACCTCCGACAGCTCGGTAAACGGCCGCTCCTCCCGGTCAACGACCCGGAGATGCAAGAGGCGTTGGCGCATGCGGCACACTGAAGACGGGACGTCCCTGGAGGCGGGGCACGAGAAGAGCGACGTCTCGATCGGTGCGATCGTCAAGTTCGGGATCGGGCTCGCCGTGGCCGCGGCCGTCATCCACGTCGCGCTGTGGGGTCTCTTCGAGCTCCTCGAAGCCCGCGAGGCCAAGCGCGACGCACCTCTCCCGCCGCTCGCGGCCGCCGGCCTCCGGCGGACGCCCCCGGAGCCGCGCCTGGAGCCCGACGCGCTCCTGCCGCGTCGCCGGATGGTTGCCGAGGAAGACGCGGCGCTGACGACCTACGGCTGGGTGGACCGCGAAGCGGGGATCGTCCGCATCCCGATCGAACGAGCCATGGAGCTCCTCGCCGAGCGCGGGCTGCCGCCGTCGAAACCGATGCCGCCGGTGACGCCCGTACCCGGGACGGGAGACGGAAAACGGGAAACGGGAAACGAGCCAGGGACGCAAAGCCGATGAAGACCGCGGCGGCGATTCTTGCGCTCCTGATGGCGCGGCCGCTCATCGCCCAGGCGCCGACACCTGTGGACGGGCGTCCGGCAATCCTCCGGCAGGTCTCGATCGAGCAGCGCCTCGGAAGGACGCTTCCGCTCGACACCGGTTTCCGGGACGAAGCCGGGCGCCTCGTCAAGCTCGGCGACTACTTCGGCAGGAGGCCGGTCGTCCTCGTCCTCGCCTACTACGACTGCCCGATGCTCTGCACGCAGATCCTGAACGGACTCGTGTCGGCGATGCGGATTCTTTCCTTCGACGCGGGGCGCGACTACGACGTGGTCACTGTCAGCTTCGATCCGCGGGACGACCCCTCCGACGCGCGCGCGAAGAAAGAGCCCTACGTTGCCCGCTACGGCCGGCCGGGCGCTGCCCAGGGTTGGCACTTCCTGACGGGAGAAAAGCGCGAGATCGACCAGCTCGCCGGGGCCGTCGGGTTCCAGTACGCGTGGGACGAGAAGATCGGGCAGTTCGCGCATGGGAGTGCCATCTACGTCGCGACCCCCGACGGAAAGCTCTCCCGGTACCTGTACGGGATCGAGTACGCCCCACGCGACCTGCGGCTCGCCCTCGTCGAGGCGTCACAGGGAAAGATCGGGAGCCCCGTCGACCAACTCCTCCTCTACTGCTACCACTACGACCCGGCGGCCGGACGCTACGGGGCCGCCGTGATGAACATCGTGCGGTTCGC
The DNA here is from genome assembly GCA_035646435.1 of Thermoanaerobaculia bacterium. Classification (GTDB taxonomy): domain Bacteria; phylum Acidobacteriota; class Thermoanaerobaculia; order UBA5066; family Gp7-AA6; genus Gp7-AA6. The sequence continues at coordinate 5,486 of DASRPJ010000273.1, forward strand.
GGGCGCGGTGTTCGCGCTCGTCCTGACGCTCTTCCTCTTGCTGATGTGGCGCCGCGAGCGGCGAACCGAAAGACGTCCGGCGGAGGCGCGGTGAAGGAGACTTTCCCCCTCTTTCCGCAACAGGCATCCACGATGGCGCCTCGCGTGGACGCTCTCTACTTCTACCTCGTCGCCGTGACGGTCGTCTTTTCCCTGCTGATCGCCATCGCGATCCTCTACTTCGCGATCAAGTACCGGCGGCGCTCGGAGTCGGAGCTGCCGCACGGGATCGAAGGGTCCCTGAAGCTCGAGATCGCCTGGTCGGTCATTCCGCTCCTCTTCACTCTCACCTTCTTCTTCTGGGGGACGAGCATCTTTTTCGCCATGAACCGGACCCCGGACGACGCAATCGAGATTTCGGTCGTCGGCAAGCAGTGGATGTGGAAGTTCCAGCATGCCGACGGCCAGCGGGAAATAAACGAGCTCCACGTCCCGATCGGCCGGCCTGTTCGGCTCGTGATGGCGTCCGAGGACGTCATTCACAGCTTCTACGTGCCGGCGTTCCGCCTGAAGCGCGACGTTCTGCCGGGCCGCGTCGCCACCCTGTGGTTCGAAGCGACGAAGCCCGGTCGATACCACCTTTTCTGCGCCGAGTACTGCGGGACGAAGCACTCGGGGATGATCGGGTCCATCGAGGTCATGGAGCCGACCGAGTTCCAGGCGTGGCTCGCCGGCGGCTCGGGCAGCGAGTCGCTCGCCTCCGCCGGCGCGAAGCTCTTCCAGCAGCACGCCTGCAACACCTGCCACCGCCCGGACTCGCTCGCGCGTGGGCCAAACCTCGAGGGGTTGTTCGGCAAACCCGTCGCCCTCGAGGGCGGAGGCACCGTGATCGCGGACGAGAGCTATATCCGCGAGTCGATCGTGATGCCGAACGCGAAGCGCGTCGCGGGATTCCAGCCCCTCATGCCGACTTTTCAGGGGCTGATCAGCGAGGAGGGCCTCCTCCAGCTGGTCGCTTACGTGAAGTCGCTTTCCAAGGCGGCGCCGTCACCGGCGGGCATCCTGCCGCCCGTGCAGGACTCTCCCCTGGAGAAAGAGGTTCGCGAATGACGCCGAAGGTGGAGATGTGAGCGCGGTGACGATCCCTCCCGCCGAGGCGCCGGCCGCCGAGCCGCGCGTCCACTACCTGAACGCGCGATATGGAGTGAAGTCGTGGCTATTGACGCGCGATCACAAGCGGATCGCGCTCCTGTACCTCGCCTCGGTCACCGTCTTCTTCTTTCTGGGCGGCCTTTTCGCCGTCCTCATCCGGCTCGAGCTCCTGACGCCTGCCGGCGACCTCGTGCAGTCGGAGACCTACAACAAGCTCTTCACGATGCACGGCGTCATCATGGTTTTCTTCTTCCTGATACCGGCGATCCCCGCCGTGCTCGGGAACTTCCTCATACCGATGATGATCGGAGCGAAGGACCTCGCCTTCCCCCGCATCAACCTCCTGTCCTGGTACATCTACGTCGTCGGCGGCCTCTTCACTCTGTGGGCCGTGGTGCACGGCGGCGTGGATACCGGCTGGACGTTCTACACGCCTTACTCTTCGACGTACTCCAACTCGTACGTCATCATGACGGCGCTCGGCATCTTCATCACCGGGTTCTCCTCGATCCTGACCGGCCTGAATTTCATCGTGACAGTTCACACGATGCGGGCGCCGGGGCTGACGTGGTTCCGGCTGCCGCTCTTCGTCTGGTCGCACTATGCGACGAGCCTGATCATGGTTCTCGGCACGCCCGTTGTCGCCGTCACGATCCTCATGGTGGCTGTCGAGCGCATCTTCCACCTGGGAATCTTCGACCCGAAGCTCGGCGGGGACCCGATCCTCTTCCAGCACCTCTTCTGGTTCTACTCGCACCCCGCCGTTTACATCATGGTCCTGCCCGCGATGGGCGTCGTCTCGGAGCTCGTCACGACGTTCTCGCGCAAGAACATCTTCGGATACAAGTTCGTCGCCTTCGCCTCGGTCGCGATCGCCGTGCTCGGCTTCCTCGTGTGGGGCCACCACATGTTCGTGTCCGGGCAGTCCGTCTACGCCGGGATGATCTTCTCGATCCTCTCGTTCCTCGTCGCGATCCCGTCGGCAGTCAAGGTCTTCAACTGGACGGCGACGATGTACAAGGGCTCGATCTCGTACCGGACACCGATGCTCTACGCGTTCGGATTCATCGGGCTGTTCACGATCGGCGGGCTGACGGGGATGTTCCTCGCGGCCATCGGGCTGGACGTGCACGTGCACGACACGTACTTCATCGTCGCGCACTTCCACTACATCATGGTCGGGGGAACGATCATGGGGTACATGGGCGGGATTCACTACTGGTGGCCGAAGATCTCCGGGAGGCTCTATCCGGAGGGATGGGCCCGCTTTTCCGCTCTCATCATCTTCGTCGGCTTCAACCTGACGTTCTTTCCTCAATTCATTCTCGGGTACCTCGGGATGCCGAGGCGCTATCACGCGTACCCGGAGGAGTTCCAGGTGCTGAACGTGATGTCGACCGCGGGCGCGTCGATCCTCGGCGTCGGCTACGTCCTGCCGCTCGTCTACTTCATCTGGTCCATGCGGTACGGAAAGGCGGCGCCCGCGAACCCGTGGGGCTCGACCGGTCTTGAGTGGGACACGCCGTCGCCGCCGCCCACGGAGAACTTCGCCGTCACGCCGATCGTGCGCGGCGAGCCTTACCAGTACTCGCCCGAGGAGGTCGAGGTCGTTGGCTGACGCGATGG
>DASRPJ010000274.1:0-3175 GCA_035646435.1 Thermoanaerobaculia bacterium
CGTTGGCCGACTCCTTGTCGAGGATGCGGATGACGGAGTCTTCGCCGTGCACCGTCGGCATGATCGAGACACGGAAGTCGATCGTCCGCCCGCGGACCCGGAGCTTGAAGCGGCCGTCCTGGGGCGTGCGCTTCTCGGCGATGTCGAGCTCCGACATCACCTTGATCCTCGAGATGATCGTGCCGTGGTGCCGCTTGTCGATCGGGTCCATCGCCTGGTAGAGGACGCCGTCGATCCGGTACTTGATCAGGACGACGTTCTCCTGGGTCTCGATGTGAACGTCCGACGCGCGCCGCTGGATCGCGTTGAAGACGATCGAGTCGACGAGCTTGATGATCGGCGACGCGTCCTGCGTGATCCGGTCGATCGTGAGGGTCTCTTCTCCCTCCTCGTCCTCGCTGACGAGCTGGAGCCGGAAGTCCTCGGTGGCCTCGTCGAGTACCCGCTGGGAAGACTCGCTCTTCTGGAGGATGTCGGTGATGGCCGCGCGGCTGCCGACCTTCAGACGCAGCGGGAGCCCCGCGAGGAGCTCGAGCTCGTCCAACTTCACGACGTCGGTCGGGTCGGCGCAGATCACGGTCAGCGCCTTCTCGGTGCGCTTCTCCGGGATGAACGTGTAGCGCAGCATCCACTCGACCGGGATCGAGCGGAAGAGGTCGGGGTCGACTCGGAACGTGGAGACGTCGACGTACGGGATGCCGAGCCGCTCCGCGAGAGCGAGCGCCGTCGCCTCGGCCTGACCCGCTGGGGTCGCCGCCCGGCCGGCGGGCAGAATCTTCGCCCGGGCGACGTCGGGCTCCGGCTCGGCCACGGATGCTCCTCGATCGTTCTGGTCAGCGCACATTCTTCTACCCCTTGATCTGGGACATGATCCGGAAGATCGGGAGATACACGGACAGGAGGATCGTCATGATGACGCTCCCCATCAACACGAGGATCGCCGGCTCGACGAGAGTGATCACGCGGCCGAGCAGCACGTCGATCTCCTCGTCGTAGAAGTCCGACACCGCCGTCAGCATTTCCTCCAGCGCGCCCGACGTCTCGCCGACCTTGATCATCTCGATCGTCAGGTTGGTGAAGATCCCGGTGGAGTCGAGCGCCTGCCACAGCTCGCCCCCCTCGCGGACCTTCGGAACGACCTCCTGGACGCGGCGCGAGATGTGGCGGTTGCCGATGGCCTCGGCGGCGTTCTCGAGCGAGGGGACGAGCGGCGTTCCGCCCGCGAGGAGCGTCGCAAGGCTTCGCGTGAACTGCGTGATCGCAAAGCGCTGGAAGAGGCCCCCCAGGAACGGGAGCTTCAGCAGGAAGCCGTCGGTCCACTTGCGCCCCGCGGGGGTGCGAATCCACCGCCAGCCGAGCCAGGCGGCGACGACGACGGCCGGGAACAGCCAGAGAACGTTGTCGCGAAGGAAGCTCGCGATCCCGACGACGAGCACGGTCAGGAGCGGCAGGTCGGCGTTGAAGTCCGCGAAGAACTCCTGGAACTTGGGGATGACGAAGGTCATGAGGACGCCGATCAGGACCGCCGAGAGCAGGATCAGGATCGCGGGGTAGACGAGCGTCGAGACGACCTTCCGCGAGATCGCGATGATCGTCTTCTGGTACTTCAGGTAGCGGCGGAGAACGCCTTCGATCTCTCCCGATTTTTCCCCGGCCTTCAGCGACGTCCAGTACAGGCGCGGGAAGATGTCGCCCTGTTCCGCGAAAGCGTCGGAGATCGACGCTCCGGAGTTGACCCGGTCTTTCACGTCCTGGAGAACGGCGCGCAGCGACGCGCTCTCCTGGCGTTCGAGGAGGATCTCGAACGACCGGACCACCGGCAGCCCGGCCTTCAAGAGCGCGATCAGCTCCTGGTTGAAGATCAGGAAGTCCGCCATCTTGACCCGGCCCTTGCGACCCGCTTTCCCGCCCGCGAGCACGAAGCCGTGGCGCTTGACCTCGAAGACGTGGCCGCCGCGGCGCTCGATGTCGACGCGCGCGGCCTTCGAGTCCGGCGCGAGGATCGACTCCTCGGCGACCGAGCCGTCCGGCCAGCCCGTCTTCACGGAGAACTGCGGGCTCACGGTTTCTTCTCCACGCTCCGCTGCCCCTCGGCGCCCTTCTCCGACCCCGCTCTCGGCGTCTCCTGGACGAGGAGGATCAGGATCAGGGCGTTCTTCGACCCCTCCTCCTTCGACGCGCCGACGACGAGCGTCTGGTTCAACGTCACGGGCATGGAAGCCCGGTAGAGCGCCACCGGCGTGATGCGGCCCTGCGCGTTGCGGCGCAGCCGCGAGAGCGAGAACGGAGCGAGAAGGAGCTGGTCGCCGTCCGAGCCCGCCGGCTCGATCCAGAAGTTCAGCAGGTAGGCGTCTCCCTCTTCGCCGAGGCGCGCCGCAACCGGGCCCCCCTCGCTTCCGCGCAGCACGGTCGAGTCGATCAGGCTGTAGTCGTTGAACTGGAAGAGCTGCTTCAGCCGGGCGCCCAGGCCGCCGATCTCCTGCGCGATCGAACCCGCGGGCACGTCCGCCCGGGCGCGAACGAGCTTCAGCGCGAAAGTGAACCCTCGGGGCGGCGTATCGAAGTCGGCGATCACCTTCCGGATCGTGCGGAGGTTTTCCTCGCGATCGGTTACGGTGATCGCCTTCAGGCGCGGAGTCAGCGTCACCGTGCCCGCCGGCGAGAGGTGCGACCGAATGAGGAGCGCCGCCTCCTCGACCTGCCGGTACTTCAGGACGAAGACCTTCACCGCCGCCTCTTCGGCCGCGAAGAGGGCGGGCGCGCAGAGCGAAAAGGCCGCGAGGGCCGCGATGAAGAACTTCATTCTCACGCGAATAAAACCCTTGCCCCCCTTCGGTGGGGAGCTCTCCGCTTTTCAGCCGTCGGTTCCGGCGGAGCGCCGAGAGCCGATGGCCGAGAACTACCTCTAAATGTCGAGCGAACGATCCACGATCCACACCACCCGCGGCTCTTCGACGCCTGCGCCGGGGTTCCAGTCGTAGATCGTGGCGTCCGCGGGAAACGTCCGGCTCGAGCCGCGCGCCGCGGGCGCGAAGCCCGGAGCCGCCGTCTCGACCGGCGGGGCAACGGCGGTCGCCGCGGAACGCGCGGGAAGCCGGCCGGTACCCGGAAGAAGAAGAGTCATCGCCGCGACGGCCGCGGCCGACGCGATGGCGGCGATTCGCCGGCGTCCGCC
>DASRPJ010000275.1:0-6045 GCA_035646435.1 Thermoanaerobaculia bacterium
TTGACGGAGGCTTACGGGATGCCGGTGAAGGTTCGCGTCGAAGACCGGCCCCGCGGCGCGCTGAAGCCGATCGTCTTCTCGATCCGGCACGTCGAGGGCGCGATCGTGCAGATCCCGGGCTTCGTCTCGGAGGACGGCTCGACGCTGCTCATCGGCGAGTTCCACCCGCTTTCGTCGGAAGCCCAGGCCGTCCGAAAGCGCCTGATCGCGGAGCGCCCAGGCATCCGCCCGTCGTCCGCGAAGTTCTACGTCAACGAGTTCATCGACTTCCAGTGCGAGCGCTGCCGCGTGCGGGCTCCGGAGGTGAAGGCCGCCGCCGTCGAGGCGGGAGGCGCGGTCGAGATGCGGCTCTTCCCGCTGACGCGCGTTCACGACTGGGCCTTCGCCGCCGCCGAGCAGGCCGCCGCTCTTGGAAACGTCGACCCCGCGCTCTACGCGAAATTCGAAGAGGCGGTCTTCGCGCGCGCTTCGACGATGACGGCCGAGGCGGCCCGCGCACTCGCTTCCGACGTCGCCGAGGCGGGCGGCGCGAAAGCCGCGTTCGAAAAGGAGCTCTCGAGCGGACGGGCGCGCGAGCGCGTCGTCGCCGACCTGCGGCTCGGGATCCGGCTCGGCGTCAGCGGAACGCCCGCCTTCTTCCACGAGGGCAATTTCGTGTCCGCCGAGAAGGAGCTCTTCGAGACGTACCTTCGCGGGAAAGTGCCGCCTCCGGCGCGTCCGGCCGGCCAGTAGCGACCCGGCCCGAAATGCGCCTTCGCCTTCGCGCGGTCGCCGCCGGCTGCGCCGCTCTTCTCCTTTTCGCGACGAGCTGCCGGAAGGACGAGACCGCTGGCCCGTCTCCCGCGGGCGGCGCCGCGCCGGCGGCCGTGTCCGCGCCTCCCGTCGAAGAGGCGGACGCCGCCGCGCGCCAGCCGCGCCCCGCCGGCGCACGGGCGCCGGTCATCTGGCTCGGGCTCGACGGGCTCGACTGGGCGCTCCTGTCGCGCCTGTCGGCCGAAGGAAAGATGCCGAACTGGACGCGGCTCGTCGCGGAGGGGTTCTCGGCGGACCTCGAGAGCTTTTTTCCGGTCCTGTCGCCGATCCTCTGGACGACGGCCGCGACAGGGGTCGGCCCCGACGTCCACCGCGTCCTCGACTTCCAGGAGAGCGACCCGAAGACCGGCGCCAAGCTCCCGGTGTCCGGTTTCTCGCGTGCGGTGCCGGCCGCGTGGAACCTCGCATCGCAGGCGGGCCGGAAAGTGGGCGTCGTCGGGTGGTGGGCGACCCATCCCGCCGAGGAGGTCAACGGCTTCTTCGTCTCGGACCGGGCGAGCCCGCTCCTCTTCAGCGACCTCCCGCGGGCGGGAGTCGCTTACCCTGCGTCCCTCGCCGCCGGGGTCGAGCAGGTCATCGTGCGGGACGGCGTCGTCTCCGACGCGGAGGTGGCGCGCTTCGTCGACGTTCCCGCGGCGGAGATCGCCTCCGCCCGCGCGAGCGGAGCCGGCATGGAGAACCCGATCGTCGCGCTCTCGCGGATCGTCTCGGCCACCCGCATCAACCACCGGATCGCGCGCGACCTCTACGACCGCAACCTTCCGGACCTGATGGTGCTCTACCTCCAGGGGACCGACGAGATCGGCCACGTGTTCGCACCTTACGTGCCGCCCCGACTCGATTGCACGAGCGAGGCTGACTTCGCGCGCTACAAGGGCACCACGGACGCTTACTACGCGCTCGTGGACCGCGTCCTCGGGCAGTGGATGCGGCGCGCGAAGGAGGACGGGGCGACCCTCATCGTTCACTCCGACCACGGCTTCAAGTGGGGCGAGGACCGCACGTGCGCGCGCTCGTCGGCGAACTGGGCCACGGCGGCGTACTGGCACCGCATCAACGGCGTCTTCGCCGCATGGGGAGCGAAAGTTCGGCCGTCGAAGTCGCGGACGAAGGCGACCCTGTTCGACGTCGCCCCGACGGTGCTCGCGCTGTCCGGACTGCCGGCCGACCGGCGCATGACGGGAAAGGCCGTCACGGCCGGTTTCGAAGGCCTCGCTTCGCCGCCGAAGGAAGACCTCTTCTCCCGGGCGACCGTCCGTCGCGTCGCCGCGCAGGCCGCGACGGCGGAGGAGGCGACGGAGTACGCGAAGAAGCTCCGCGCGCTCGGTTACCTGACCGGGGGAGAGAGCGCCCCGGTGGCGCCCGCCGGAGGAGACCGTCCGGGCATGACCGAGGGCGCCTGGAACAACCTCGGGGTCTACCTCCGCGAGACGAGGCCGAACCTCGCGGCGGCCGAGTCGGCGCTCCTGAAGTCTCTCGAGCTTCGGCCCGGCTACAGCTCGCCCATGTTCAACCTCTCGATCCTCTACCGCATGCGGGGAGAGGAGGCGAAGGCGCGGGACTGGCTCTTCCGCTCGCTCGCCGCCGGGCACGCGGAGCCGGAGCGGACGATCGCCACCTGGGTCGTGGAGTACCAGACGAAGAACAAGCTCGCCGCCGCGCGCGCGCTGCTCGAGGAGGCCACGAAGTCCTTCCCGGCGAACGAGCCTTTCGCGCGTGAGCTCTCGCTCATCCAGTTTCGAGCGCGCCAGTGCCCGGAGGCGTACGCGACGCTGTCGCGGTTCGAAGCGGGGACGGCGGACACCGACACGTTGAACGCCCTCGGTCTCTTCCAGACGTGCCTCGGGCGGAGGGAAGAAGCGCTCCGGCTGTTCGAACGGTCTCTCGCCTTGAACGCGAACCAGCCGGCCGCGGTGCGCGCGCTCGAGGTCGTCCGGCGCGGGTTGAAGGAATGAAAGAATGCGCGCCATGAGCCGCGGGCGCGCCCTTCTCCTACTGGCCACCGGGACGTGTCTGGCGGCGGTCGCCCTCGCCCAGGCGAGACCGAAGCCCGCGAAACCGGCTGCTCGACCCCCCGCCGCGGCCCCGATCGAGAGGGAGGTCGCGGCGTACGCGGAGCTCTACCTGCCCTACGACCCGCAGAGCCGGGTCACGGTATCGAAGGCCCCCCAGGAGCTCCCCGGTTTCAGCGGCTGGAAGGTCACGCGCAAGGGGCGCTACGAGTCGCTCAACACCGAGGCCACCGTTCTCGTCTCGAACGACCGGAAGTGGTTCTTCGAGGGGGATTCGTTCGCGAACGCCCGCCCGAGGCCGGTCCGTTCGCCGGCAGACCTCGACTGGGTCGCGGCGCAGTACGCGAAGCTCCTGAAGACGAACGTCCGGGGGCAGCTCTCTCCCGAGCGCAACGCGGCGGGGCTGCTCGGGATCACGCTCCTCCTCGAGAGCGGTTACGGGCCCGTTCGGCTGCCCGGGCTCGTGACCCCCGACGGCTCCGTCTTCCTCTCCGGCATCCTGTGGGACTTCCGCGCGGACCCGCGCGCCGAGCGGCGCAAGCGCATCGACCTGACCGCGCAGCGCGCGCAGGGCAACCCCGGCGCCCCCGTCACGATCGTCGAGTACGCGGACATGGAATGCTCGTACTGCAAATATCGCGGGCAGCAGCTCGACAAGCTGCTCGCGGCCAACGCGAACACCGTCAACGTCCGGCGGCACTACAAGTTCTTCCCTCTCTGGTCGCACCACGCGTGGGCTATGAAGGCGGCGTCGGCGGGTGACTGCCTTTCCCGGCTGGGGGGGGCTGCCGCGCTCTTTCGATTCAAGGAGCTCGTGTACGGACGGCAGGAGACGTTGACCGTCTCCGCGGCGGACGAGCTCGCGATCACGTCGGCCGAAGGCGAAGGCGTCGGGCGGTCAGACTTCCTCGGCTGCTACCTCCGTGAGGGGAGCTTCGAACGGGTGCGCCGCGACCTGGAGGAAGGGTACCGGCTCGGAATCAACTCGACGCCCACCTACTTCGTGGACGGGACGCAGATCTCCTGGATCGAGGACAAGGTGATGGAAGAGTTCCTCCGAACGAAGTTTCCGAAGATCAAGACGATCCCGTACGCGAAGCGCTGATCTCGGGCGCTAATTCGGAAGGGGCGCCGGTACGGGGTTTCCCGTCACCTTCTTCTCCGCGAGCGGCACGCCTGGAGTCGGCGTCTCCGTGACGGCGGGTGCCGGCGGGCCCGCCGGTTCGCCGGCCAGGCCGGCCGCGGCACGGGCCTGGCGGGCCAGCGCGATGGCGTACAGGTGCTCGTCGAACGTCGTCGAAAAGTTGTGGCGGCCCGTCAGCGGATCGGCGACGAAGTAGAGGAAGGCCGTGCGCGCGGGGTTCACGGCGGCTTTCAGCGCGTCCATCCCCGGATTGCAGATCGGTCCGGGCGGCAGGCCGTCGATACGGTACGTGTTGTACGGCGAGTCGTAGTCGTAGTCCGACCGGTAGAGGGTCCCCGTCCAGCGGCCGTCCCGCTTCATCGCGTAGATGACGGTGGGGTCGGCCTGCAGGCGCATTCCGCGCTTCAGCCGGTTCCAGTAGACGCCCGCGACGAGCGGCGCCTCGTCGCGTATCGACGTCTCCTTCTGCACGATCGACGCGAGCGCGACGGCCTGACGGACCGACAGTCCCAGGGCGGCGGCTCGGCGCTGGAGGGCGGGCGTGAAGTGTCTCCGGAAGTTCGCGACCATCCGGTCGACGATCTCTTTCGCCGACGTCGACCGGGTCACTTCATAGGTGTCGGGGAAGAGAAAGCCTTCGAGGTCGGTCACGCCGGTCGAGAGCCCGGGGACGAGCTCCGTCTCGGCCATCGCGGCGCGAAACCCGTCGGGGCCCCCGATCCCCTGCTTCCAGAAGAGGGCGAACGTCTCCTCCGCCGTGAGCCCTTCCGGAACGACGACGAAGTGCCGCACGACGTCGCCGCGCCCCATGCGGTTGATGATCTCGTCGATCGGCATCGGGCGGCGGAAGCGGTATTCGCCCGCCTGCAGCGTCGTTCGGCGCCTGTGGAGCCGGTAGTAGACCTCCGCGAGTCTCGCGTCTTCGACGACGCCGGCGGCTTCCAGGCGGCGGAAGATCTCCGCCGTCGAAGTTCCGCGCGGAATGTCCACGACGACGTCCTCGGTCGCGCGCGCCGCCCCCGGAGGGTGCTCCAACCGGTAGTAGAAGAACGCGGCGACGGCGAGCAGCGAGAGCCCGGCCGCCAGAAGGACGACCCGCCATCGGGAACGACTCGGACGCGGGCTCAAGCGGATGCTTCTCCGCGGTGGGCGAGCCAGTCCTCGAGGAGGACGGCGGCCGCCTCGGCGTCGATCCCGGCGCGGGACGAGCGCCCGCGAAGCCGTCGCGCCGCCTCGTCCGACGTCAGCGTCTCCTCGTACAGCTCCACTGCGAGACCCGTCGCCCGAGCCAGCTTTTCGGCAAAAGACCGGATCCGCGGCGCGATCGCGCTCTCGCGGCCATCGGGCGAACGGGGCACCCCTACGAGTAGAAGGGCGACCTCCTCCTCCCGGCAGAGCTGCCCGATCTCTTGCGCCGCCCCTTCGTCGCTTCGCCGCGAAAGCGTCTTCCTGGCCGTGGCGAGCCCTCCGGGGGAGTCGGCCGTCGCAAGACCGATGCGCTTCTCCCCGAAGTCGATGGCCAGCACACGGATCACGAAGGAAGAGTAGCGGATGTACGGGGTCAGGCGTGCAGTTTGGCTGTTTGGCAATTCGATGCGATAACACCAAAGTGCACGCCTGACCCCGACGGTTACAATCCCCTCGTGAAGGACGTCGTCATCCTTTCGGCCGCCCGGACGCCGGTCGGCTCGTTTCTCGGGAAGCTCTCGACGATCTCCGCGCCGGCCCTCGGCTCGGCGGCAATCCGCGCCGCGATCGAACGGGCGGGCATCTCGCCGGGGGACGTCGAGCAGGTCCTGATGGGCAACGTCCTCTCGGCCGGAGTGGGGCAGGCCCCGGCGCGGCAGGCGTCCCTCGGCGCCGGGATTCCGAGCTCCGTGCCGTGCGTGACGGTCTCCAAGGTGTGCGGCTCCGGGATGCGCGCCGTCATGGACGCCGCGAACGCGATCCGCGCGGGCGAGTACGAGACCGCGGTCGCGGGCGGCATGGAGTCCATGTCGAACGCGCCGTACCTGCTCGACCGCGCCCGCAGCGGCTACCGAATGGGTAACGGCACTCTCGTGGACTCGATGATCA
>DASRPJ010000276.1:0-3132 GCA_035646435.1 Thermoanaerobaculia bacterium
CCGCGCGCCGCTTCAAAGCTCTCCGAGGAGCGTCTCGGGAAGTCCGCCAAAGGCGCCGGACGACATCAGCAGCATCACGTCGCCGGGGCGCGCGCTCTCCCGGAGGATCCCGGGGATCTCCGCGAGGCTTTCCGGCGCGAAGGCCGGCTTCCCGTTCGTCGTGAACCGGGAGAGGAGCGCCGACCGGTCGATCCGCTCCTCCGGCTTCAACCGGTTCGCGTGAAAGACGGGCCCGATCACGAGCGCGTCGGCGGCGGAGAACGCTTCGGCGTAGTCGTCCTCGAAGAGCTTGCGCCCGGCGGTATTCGACCGCGGCTCGAAGAGCGCCCAGATCCTGCGGCCGGGCCACCGTGTGCGCGCGGCGGCGATCGTCCCGGCGACCGCCGTCGGGTGGTGCGCGAAGTCGTCCACGACGACGATGCCGTTCTTCTCCCCCTTGACCTCGAGGCGGCGCTTGACGCCCGCGAAACGGGGGAGTGCGCGCGAGATCTCCTCGACCGACATCCCGAGCCCGCGCACGAGCGCGATCGCGCCGAGCGCGTTGCGGAGGTTGTGAATGCCGAGGAGAGGCGACGAGAGCGCGCCAACGGGCCGCCCCGATTCGAGGAGCGTGAAGCGCGTCCCCTCCGGATGCGCCTCGACGTCGGCCGCGGAAAAGTCGGCGGACGGCTCGTCGAGCGACACGCCGACGATTCGTGCGCTCGCCACGGCGAGGACGTCCCGCACGCGCTCGTCGTCCACGTTCGCGACGACAGCGCCCTCGGGCGGCACGATCGCGACTACCCGGCGGAACGCGTCAACGACCGAGGCGAGGTCCGGAAAGAGGTCCGCGTGGTCGTACTCGATGTTGCCGACGAAGAGGTGCCGGGGCTCGTAGTGGAGGAACTTCGGGCCGCGGTCGAAGAACGCGGCGTTGTACTCGTCCCCCTCGAGGACGAACGCGTGGCCCGCGCCGCGCCGGTAGCCGCGGCCGAGGTTCTTCATCTCGCCGCCGATCAGGAACCCGGGGTCGCGCCCCGAGTCCATCAGCAGCCAGGCGGTCAGGGCCGAGGTCGTCGTCTTGCCGTGCGTGCCGGTGACCACGACCGACGTCTTTCCGGCAAGGAGGTGCGCGCGGATGGCCTGGGGCATCGAGAGGACAGGGATGCCACGCCGATTCGCCTCCGCCGCCTCGACGTTGTCCCGGAGCGCCGCGTTCCCCACCACGACGACGTCGCAGCCGGCGGGGACGTTCTCGGCCGCAAACCCCCGGGCGACCTCGACTTGGAGGGACTCGAGCAGGGTGGACATGGGCGGGTAGAGGTCGAGGGCGCTGCCGGTCACCCGGTGCCCCTCCTCGGCGAGGAGCGCCGCGAGCGGCGTCATGGCCGTGCCGCCGATCGGAACGAGGTGAATGCTTCTCGGTTCCGCCATGGACCCTCAGAATGGGCGGGAATCGCCGGCAAAAGCGCCGGTTCATTGGAATTTCCGCCGATTTGCCGGAGTTTGACCGATCGGCATTACTCTAAAACAGGAAGCTCGAACAGGAGGATCGCAAATGCGTCAGTTGGGAAGGTTGGCCTGCCTTGCCTTCGCGGGCCTTTTCGTCGTGTCGGCGCTCGAAGCGCAGAATCCCGCGGCAGCCAAGGCGCCCGCGAAAGCCGCCTCCGGCGCGCCGAAGATCGAGGTCGTGCCCGAGACCAAGGACGCCGGGACGGTCGCCAAGGGCAACGTGGTGGACGCCACCTTCGTCGTGAGGAACACCGGTGGGGCCGACCTCGTGATCTCGGACGCCCGCCCCTCCTGCGGCTGCACGGTCGCCTCGTTCGACCGCGTCATCAAGCCGGGAGCCGAGGGCAAAATCAAATCGAGCGTGGACACCAAGAGCTTCTCCGGTCCCATCTCCAAATCGATCGTCATTCACTCGAACGACCCCGAGCGCCCACAGATGAACCTCTTCATCAAGGCGATGGTGAAGCCGTTCGTCGACGTGCTGCCGCAGGCGTTCGTCCGCTTCTCCGTCATCAAGGGGGACCCGGCGGGCCAGGACGTCATCCTTCTCTCCGAAGAGAAGGGGTTCCGCCCGACGATCGCCGAGACCTCGCAGCCCTACGTCAAGGCGGAGGTTCTCCAGGCCGGCGACAAGGACAAGATCCCCGGGCGCACCGGCGACCAGTACAAGGTCCGCATTCACGTCACCCCGGACGCGCCGGAAGGACTGTTGAACGCGCCGATCCGGGTCGCGACCGGCGTCACGCAGCAGCCGATGATCGAAATCCCGGTGTCGGGGATCGTGCGGCCGCGCGTGTCGGTCACGCCGGTCACCGTCAACTTCGGGAACTTCACCGCCGGCAAGGACCCCATCACGCGCAACATCATCGTCACCAACAACAAGCCGGGCGTTCCCGTCAAGGTCACGCGCGCCGAAGTGAGCGTCCCCGGTTTCATCACCGACGTCGTGCCGACCCAGGACGGCATCTCCTACACCGTCGTCGTCAAGGCGTCGAACAAAGTGAAGAAGGGCGCGCTCGACGGAACCGTCAAGCTCTTCACGTCGGACAAGGAGCGCGCGGTGATCGAGATCCCGCTGCGCGGGGAAGTGCTCTAAAGAACTCGAGACGAAGAAACGAAAGCCCCGCGAAAGCGGGGCTTTTTCTTTTCCGAAAGGGCCCAGATTCCTCGGCCTTCGGCCTCGGAATGACAAGTGAGGTGCTGTGATCGCGAGCCCTTTCGCGCTTGTCATCCCGAGCGAAGAGAGGGATCTGTGTCCCTGTCGACTACACCCGTGTCACTTTGACCAGCCTGTCGTCCCGCCACTGGAACTTCAGCCGCTTTCTCCCGCGCGCCGCGCTCTTCTGCAGCGCGTAGCCGTAGAGGAGCGGCAGCGCGACGGACGTCTCCACGAACGCCATCTCGTGGGACGCCTTCTTGGACACCTTGCCCCACGACGTCGCCTCGGAGAGCGTCGAGCCGCCGAGGCCGCCCCAGTGCGGCGCGTCGGTCGTCACCTGGAGCGCGTAGCGGTGGCCCCCGGTGTCGATCCCGAAGATGTACGACATCACGATCGAGTCGTTGATGTAGTTCTTCGGCACGCCTCCCGAGATGTAGAGCGCCGCGGTGGCCGGGCTCTGCACGACGATCTGGGTGAGCTCG
>DASRPJ010000277.1:0-2565 GCA_035646435.1 Thermoanaerobaculia bacterium
CCGACATACAGTTTCATGACTCATCCTTCTTCTTGCCAGGCTTTTACTGGCGATCGCCGGGAGTTCGTTATGTGATCGAAATGCCGCCGGCGCGGCACCACGAATCCTCGCCGTCTTGGTTCGTTCGGGTTTCGTCAGATCGGGTCTGAGGAAGGGCGAGCGCGGTGAGGACGTCAGGGACTCTACCACAGATCCGGAAGCTCTTATCTAGCGGCTTTCGCGGCCCTCGCGGTCCACCCGTAGGACAAAGACATAGAGAAGGCTGCAGCCGAGAAGCAGCGCTCCCGAGACGAGGGCGGCCGGGAGCGCGACGCCCGTGTGGCCGGCAAGGAACGCCTCGAGCGACGCGGTCAAGACCCACATCTGCACGATGAGAAGGATCGCGTCGAGCGCGATCGCGGCATCCATCACGGTCATACCGCGCTCCCGAAGCGCTCGCCTCATAGAACCCTCTGCAGGTCGATTCCCCTCGCGAGGAGCACGTCGCCCCGGCGCTCGAGGAGGATGCGCGGCAGCGGACGGCGCGGAGGCCCGTGGAGCACCCGTCCGGTGCGCGCCTCGAAAAAGCCCTCGTGGCAGGGGCACTCGAGGCGGTCCTTCTCCGGCTCGTAGTAGACCGCGCACGAGAGGTGCGTGCATTTCTGGCTGAAGGCCAGGAAGGTGTTCGCATCGGGTCTCAGCAGAATGCACGCGTCCTTCTCGTCGGGATAGGAGAAGAGACGCACCCCGCCGATGGGGACGTCGTCCACCCTCGCGACGGCGCGTAGCGGATACGCCGGCTCGCGCCGGAGCCATGACCGTACGAGGATCCACAGGTTCCCGGTGAACATGGCGAGGCTGGCGAGCGTCAGGAACTTCCCGAACTGACGGCGGGAAACGAAACGCTCCTCCGCGCCGTCGATCGAGAACTCCTCCCGCCAGAGCGGCTGTCGGGCGCCCGGATCGGGAGGCTTCATGGGGTCTCCCACATGTGGTCCACCACGTCGACCGCGACCTCCCGGGTCCCGGGCGGCGTCATCATATAGACGCGGGTCGTGACGACCTGGTTGCCGAACCGGAATACGTTCGTCGGGACTTCCCGCCTCGAGCGCGCGATCGTCGCGGGCGACACGTACGCGAGAGCCTGGCTGGGGCAGACGGTCGCGCACATGGGCCGCTTTCCGACCGACGTGCGGTCGTAGCACATGTCGCACTTCATCATCTGCTCGAGCTCCCGCATCATCTTCGGCACGCCGAAGGGACAGGCGAGCACGCAGTTCGAGCAGGCGATGCAGCGGGGCTTCAGGGACGACTGGACGACGCCGTCGGCCGACTTCTTGATGGCGTCCGCGGGACAGACCTCGGCGCAGGTCGGATCGTCGCAGTGCATGCAGACCGTCGGGACGGTCGCCATCGACCGGCTGCGGTCGAGGTAGTCGACGTGGATCATGGGGGTGCCGCGGTGCGTGTCGCACTCCGCGCAGGCGTTGAAGCAGGCCTGGCAGCCGATGCAGCGGGAGGGATCGACGTAGAAGCCGTACTCCCCGGTCGGCGGAAACACCGCGTAGGCGGGCAGCGCAAGCGAGGCCATCAGCCGGAGCTCCCTGTCGACGTCGGCAGCGCCCACGCTGGCGGGCCCTCGGCCTTACGCACCCGGCAGGCCGACACCTTGAACTCCGGGATCTTGCTCCGGGGATCGAGCGTGCGGTGGGTGAGCCGGTTGACGCTCCGCGCGTCCGGCCAGTGGTAGGGGATGAAGACGGTGTCGGGCCGGATCGTCGTCGCGACGAGCGCCCGGGCGGTCATCTCGTCCCGCCGTGTGGTCACGGTGACCCAGTCGCCTTCGCGGATTCCGAGCGGCGAAGCAAGCCGCGGGTGAATCTCGACTCGAGGCTCCGGATACTGGTCCACCAGCGGGCCGATTCGTCGGGTCTGCGTCCCCGACAGGTACTGGCTCACGACGCGGCCGGTGGTGAGCAGGGTCGGAAACTCCTCCGAGAGAGGGTCGCCCGAAGGCCGATCCTCCGTGACGACGAACCGGGCCCGTCCGTCGGGATGAAAGAAGCGCGCGCCTTCGAAGAGCCGTGGCGTCCCGGGATGGTCCTCGGTCGGACACGGCCAGAAGACCCCCATCTCCCGGTCGAGCTTTTCGTAGGTGATCCCCGCGTAGTCGGCGATCCCGCCCCGGGAAGCCTCGCGGAGCTCGTCGAAGATTTCTCGTGACGATTCGAAGGCGAACCGCTCCTTCTGTCCGAGCCTTTCCGCGAGGTCGCAGAAGATCCGCCAGTCCTTTCGCGCGTTGCCCGGCGGAGTCACGGCCTGGCGGATGTGCACGACCCGCCCCTCCGCGGTGCAGACGACGCCCTCGTCCTCCTCCTGGAGGCTCCCGGCGAGCACGACGTCGGCGTGGCGCGCCGTCTCGGAGAGGAAGAAGTCGACGACGCCGAAGAACTCGAGCTTCTCCAGCGCCTCCCTCGTGAAGTTCGAGTCGGGCAACGATACGAGCGGGTTGAAGCAGATCGAGAGGAGTCCCTTGATCTCGCCGCGGTGGATCGCCTCCATGATTTCCTGGGCGGTGAGGCCCGG
>DASRPJ010000278.1:0-3785 GCA_035646435.1 Thermoanaerobaculia bacterium
TGGCGAAGACGTCCTCCATCTCCCGGTCGTACCGCTCCGACCACAGCTGGTATCCGTCGGCGACGTTCACGAGCTCCGCGGAGACCCGCAGCCGGCTGCCCGAGCGGCGGACGCTGCCCTCGAGCACGGTGCGCACGCCGAGCTGCTCGCCGATCTGCCGGACGTCCTGGTTTTTCGACTTGAACGCGAAGGCCGACGTCCGGGAAGCGACCCGCAGCGCTTCGATCTTCGTCAGGGCGTTGATGATCTCTTCCGTGATGCCGTCGCTGAAGTACTCGTTCTCCGGGTCGGGACTCAGGTTTCGGAAAGGGAGAACCGCGATGGACGCGCGGGAGGAATCGGAGAGCGTCCGGGAGGCACCGGACGCGCGCGGTCGCGAGGCCGCGGAGGAAACCCCCGAGGCCTCGCTGCCGGGCTCGAGCCCGATCAGCCCGAGCACGAACGCCAGGTCGCTCGCGGACTGGAATCGCTCTTCCGGTTTCTTCTCGAGGCACCGTGCGACCACCGAGACGAGCTCCGCCGGCACGGCGCCCTTGCGCTGGAGCGCCGGAGGATCCTCCCGCAGGATGGCGGTCATCGTCTCGACGTCGGTCTCGGCGCGGAACGGGGACTCCCCGAAGAGAAGCTCGTAGAGGACGCAGCCGAACGAAAAGAGGTCCGTCCGGTAGTCGGCCGTCTCGCCGCGCACCTGTTCGGGGGACATGTAGCCGACGGTGCCCAGGATGCTTCCCGGCCTCGTGCGCGCCATGGTGGCCGCCGCGCTCGCGCCGGGCACCGGCGCAGGCGCCTCCCGCCGCGCGAGCCCGAAGTCGAGGATCTTGACGTGACCGTCGTGCGTAACGAAGACGTTCTCCGGCTTCAGGTCCCGGTGGACGATCCCCCGCGCGTGCGCCGCCGCGAGACCGCGGGCGATCTGCCGGCCGTAATCGACGGCCTTCCGCAGGCTCACGGCACCGGTGCCCATGCGCTCGCGGAGCGTCTCGCCGGAGAGAAGCTCCGTGACGGCGTAGGAAACGTTCCCCTCGCGCCCGACGTCGTGAATCGCGAGGATGTTTGGATGGGAAAGGGCCGCCACGAGCTTCGCTTCCCGCTCGAAGCGGCCGAGCGCCTCCGCGTCGGAGAGCAGCGACTCGGGCAACACTTTCACGGCGACCTCTCGGCCGAGCCGCGTGTCCCGCGCGCGGTAGACCTCGCCCATGCCGCCCGCGCCGAGGGGCTCCCCGACTTCGTACGGCCCGAGCCGGAAACCGGAGGAGAGCGGCAAGAGTGCCTCTCCTTACCGCGCTCCCGGCTGCCGGGCCAGGTAGTCGCGCACGTTCTGCATGTCCCCCCACACGTCCTTCTTGTGCTGCGGCGAACGGAGGAGGTACGCGGGATGAAAAGTCGGCATGACGCGCGCGCCGTGCGCCGACCGCCACCGGCCCCGCAGCCGGGAGATCGGCTCGTCGGTCTCGAGAATCGCGTGTGCCGCGAAAGTCCCGAGGGTCACGATGACGCGCGGCGCGACGAGTCGGATCTGCTCCTGGAGGAACGGGCGGCAGGAGGCGACCTCGTCCGGTTCCGGATTGCGGTTGTTCGGCGGCCGGCAGAGGACGGTGTTCACGATGAAGACGTCCTCCCGCCTCATCCCCATGGCCTCGATGATCTTGGAGAGGAGCTGGCCGGCCGCCCCGACGAAGGGAATGCCCTGCTCGTCCTCCTCCCGCCCCGGAGCCTCGCCGACGAACATCAGGTCGGCATTCGGGTTGCCGAAGCCGAAGACGATGCGCTGGCGCGAGCCCGCGAGCTTGCAGCGCGAGCAGTCGACCAGGTACGCCTGCAGCGCTTCCTGGTCGGCCATCCAGCCCGCGGCGGTCCCGGGCAGGGCGCTCGAGACGAAGAGCTCGCGCACGCCCAGGTCCCGGAAGTACTCGAGCACCGCGGCGAGCGCGGGATCGGCGCGTCCTTCGGCCATCGAGCCGAAGGATAGTTCAGTCCGTCTTGCTCACAGGCTGGAGGTGGGGGGCCGACGCCGGAGAGCTTCGAACCCTCTTCACCGCGTCCCAGATGCGGTCGGCCACCTCGCGCTTACTGCGCCGGGAGACGGGCTCGGACGCCCCGTCGCGCGACAGGAGGATCACCTCGTTGTCGGGCGACTCGAAGCCGGTGTCCGGCCGGCCCACGTCGTTGACGACAACGAGGTCGGCGCCCTTCGCGTCCATCTTCCGACGACCGCGCGCCTCGAGGTCCTCGGTCTCCGCGGCGAACGCGACCACGGTCCGGCCGGGGGCTCGTCCGGCGAGCCCGGCCAGCAGGTCTTTGCCCGGCGCGAGCCGGACCGAACTCTCTCCGCCGGCGCGGTGCAGTCGGGCGCCCCTCGCCTCCGGGATGAAGTCGGCGACGGCCGCGGCCATGACGAGTACGTCGCACTCCGGGAACTCCGCGGCGAGGAGGTTGTCGAGGTCCGCGGCGGTCTCGAAGGAGACGAACCGGAGGCCCTCCGGCCGCGTGAGACCGGTCGGCCCGGAGAGAAGCGTCACCCGCGCGCCCCGGTCGCGAGCCGCCTCGGCGACGGCGTAGCCCATGCGGCCGCTCGACCGATTGGAGAGGAAGCGAATGGGGTCGACCGGCTCACGGGTGGGGCCCGCCGTCACGAGGACGCGAAGACCCTCCAGGTCGCGCCGCGCCGACGTCGCGAGAGCCATTGCCTCCGCGACGATCTCCGGCGGCTCGGCCATCCGTCCCGGTCCGGACCGGCCGGAGGCTAGAAAGCCGGTTCCCGGTCCGACGAACCGGGCGCCGCGGGCGGCGAGCAGCGCGAGGTTGTTCCGCGTGGCGGGGTGCTCCCACATCCGGGTCTCCATCGCCGGCGCGACGAGGACGGGCCCCCGGTGCGCGAGGGCGTAGGTCGTCAGAAAGTCGTCGGCGTAGCCGTTCGCGAGACGGGCGATCGTGTGCGCGGTCGCGGGAGCGACGAGGAGGAGGTCGGTCCAGTCGGCGAGCCGGACGTGATCGACGGCGGGAGCGTTTCCGCTCCCGAACACTTCGAGGTAGACGTCGTGGCCCGAGAGGACGGCAAAGGTCAGGGGAGCAACGAACTCGCGCGCCGCCCGCGTCATCGTGACGCGGACTTGCGCACCCTGCTCGACGAGGCCGCGAACGACTTCCGCCGCCTTGTACGCGGCGATCCCGCCCGAGACGCCGAGAAGGACGTGGGGCGGCCGGTTCATCGAGCGGTCCGGCTCGAGACCGGACGCATCAGTCGCGGGAGGAGACCGCCTCTTCCTCCTCCTCCTCCTCCTCCATCACCTCTTCCTCGACGTCGTCGGTCGCCGGCTCGAGGACTCCGCCTTCTTCGCCGTAGTCCCAGCGGATCTGGTTCTCCTCGAACTCCTCCGCCGCGAGACGGGTCGGCTTGACGGCGCGGTCGGTCTTCAGTTTCGGCCGCGCTCCGCGCATGAGCTGTTCCGCCCGGCGCGCGATGAGCAGGACGAGCCGGAACTTGCTGTCCACACCTTCGGGAATGTTCTGAATCATCGGAAACCTCTTTCAGCGGAATTCGCGGAAGATGCGCTCCAGGCGCTCCTTCTGCCGGGCGTGGGTGACTCGGGTGGCCCGAACGATGGATTGTAACTCAACCGTCGCCCGTTCGAGATCGTCGTTCACGATAACGTACTGGAACTGCTTGGCTTGCCGGATTTCCGAGCGCGCCGCCCGAAGCCGCCTCTGGATCTCGTCGTCTTCGTCCAAGCCGCGACGCTTCAGCCGCCTCTCGAGCTCCTTCGGGCTCGGGAGGACGATGAAGA
>DASRPJ010000279.1:0-4564 GCA_035646435.1 Thermoanaerobaculia bacterium
GCCGAATCCGGGAGACCGCCGCCGACCTGAAGGAGCTCTCGCGGCTCACGACGCGCCTCGGCCGGACGGCCCGCCTCGAGGTCATCGGGCGCGGAGACAGCGTCGGGACGGAGGACGTCAACCTCGGCATCAGCCGGCGCCGGGCCGACCGCGTCGTGGCGGCGCTCCGGCCGGAGGAGATCGGCGGGGTGACGCTCGCCGTCACCGGGGTGGGGTCCGCGCGGCCGCTCCGGGCGGAGGTGACCGAGGGAGACCGGGAGCTCAACCGAAGCGTCTCTTTTCGAGTGATCCTGGCGGATGACCATGAGAAAGAATCGGTACGCCGATGATCCAGAAGAAGATCTGCATGCTGGGGACGTTCGCCGTGGGAAAGACGAGCCTCGTCAGCCGCTTCGTCAAGAGCCTCTTCTCCGACAAGTACCTGAGCTCCGTCGGCGTGAAGGTGGACAAGAAGGTCGTCGCGGTCGGTCAGGAGCAGGTGAACCTCCTCCTCTGGGACATCTACGGGGAAGACGACTTCCAGAAGATCCGGCCGTCGTACCTGCGCGGCTCCGCCGGTTACGTTCTCGTCGTGGACGGGACGCGGCGCGAAACGCTCGAGAAGGGGATTATCCTGCAGAACAAGACGGAAGAGCTGATCGGGAAAGTCCCCTTCGTGCTCGTCGTCAACAAGGTGGACCTCGTGGAGAAGTGGGAGCTCGACGACTCGGCGATCGCCGCGCTCGGAAAAAGGGGCTGGCCGGCCTTCAAGACGAGCGCGAAGACGGGCGAAGGAGTCGAGAACGCATTTCTGACCCTCGCGGGCAAGATTCTCGAACCTTCGAGTTAGATTCCGCCGAACCCGCCAAACACACCAGACCGGACGGAGGAGTGAAAGTGAAAAGAACCCTGCTCGCTTCGACCCTGCTCGGGTCGCTTTCGGTTTCCGGCCTCGCCCTTCAGGCGCCGCCTCCCGCGCCGACGCCGTCCGCTCCTCCGCCGGCGCCGGGCGCTTCTACCGCGACCGGAGCCCCCGCGCTCGTGGCGCTCAAGGCCACGCGCGTCTTCGACGGCCGATCCGACCGCGTCACGGAGAACGGCATCGTTCTCATCGAGGGCACGAAGATCCGCGACGTGGGCGCGGGGATCACGATCCCGTCCTCCGCCCTCGTGCTCGACCTGGGCGACGCCACCATCCTTGCCGGGTTCATCGACTCTCACACTCACGTCACCGGCGAAGCGTCGGACAACTGGCTCGGCGACTTCTACGAGGGGCTTCGCCGTCCGGTGGCCGAGCAGGCGATCTTCGCGGCGGGGTGGGCCCGCCGGACGCTCGAGTCCGGCTTCACGACGATCCGCGATCTCGGCGCGAGCGACGGGATCGACGTCGGCCTCCGCAACGCCGTCAACCGGGGGCTCGTCCCCGGCCCGCGGATGCTCGTGGCGCGCGACGGGATCGGGTCGACCGGCGGTCATTGCGACCGCGGCGGCTTTCCGCCGGGAACGTTCGGCGACGAGCCCGGCCCGTCGAGGGGGATCGTGAGCGGCGCCCACGAGGCCCGCGCGGCCGTTCGGCTGAACGTCAAGTACGGGGCGGACGTCATAAAGACGTGCGCGTCGGGAGGCGTGCTCTCGCTGAACGACGACGTCTCGTCGCCGCAGCTGACCGACGAGGAGCTGGCCGCTCTGGTGGACGAGGCGCACCGGCGCGGGAAGAAGGCCGCGGCGCACTCCCACGGCGACGCGGCGGCGAAGGCTGCCGTCCGCGCGGGGATCGACTCGATCGAGCACGGCTCGTTCCTGACCGACGAGACCCTCGCCCTGATGAAGACGAAGGGCACTTACCTCGTGCCGACCCTTCTGGCCGGCGAATGGACCGGGGGCAAGGCGGACAAGTTTCCGCCGATGATCGCGGAGAAGGCGCGGGCGGCCCTCGTGGCGCGATCCGACATGTTCAAGCGTGCGCTGAAGAGCGGCGTGCGGATCGCCTTCGGAAGCGACGCGGGTGTTTCGCCGCACGGCCTGTCGGGTCGGGAGTTCGGTCTCATGGTCGGGCTCGGCATGTCGCCCGCGGCGGCGCTCCGGTCGGCAGGGCCCGCGGCCGCGGACCTGCTCGGTCTCGGAAACCTGATCGGGACGCTCGAGAAGGGGAAAGAGGCGGACATCGTCGCCGTGCCGGGCGACGTCCTGAAGGACATCCGCGCGACCGAGCGGGTGTTCTTCGTGATGAAGGGCGGAAAGATCGTCCGCTACTCGGCGCGGTAGCCTAGAGCCTCGACTTCACCGCCGCGAATCGCGAGGCATCGCCGCGCGAGAGCGAGGCCGGCAGGCCGCTCGGGAAGAGCCGCTGGATCTCGGCTTCGATCTCGCCCTGCCGGTTTCCCGGATCCGGGTGGGTGCTCAGGAACTCGGGTCGCTCCGATCCGCCGCTCGCCTCGGCGAGGATCCGCATCACCTCGGTGAGAGTCCTCGGGTCGTAACCGGCCTCCGCCATGAAGCGGACCCCGAACCGGTCCGACTCGAGCTCGTCTTTCCGGCCGTAGCGCATGTTGACGAGCTGCCCCACGACCGCCGCGACGGCGGCCGCCTGCTGGCCGCTCGACTCCTCCGAAGAGCCCGCTACGCCGGCGGCGCCGACGAGGATCTGCGTCAGCTGTGCCTTCGCGAGGTGCTCCGCGGAGTGGCGCCCGACGACGTGTCCGATCTCGTGGCCGAGCACGCCGGCGAGCTGCGCCTCGTCCTGGAGGCGGCGGAGCAACGCCGCTGTGATGAAGATCTGGCCGCCCGGCAGGGCAAAGGCGTTGACGGTCTCGGGATCCGCGAGGAGATGGAAGTCGTACTGGTACGTCGAGCCGCGCGCCGCGCTCTGCGCGACGATCCGCTCGCCGAGCTGCTCGACGTAGTTCTGGAGCGTCGGATCCGGGTGCAGGCCGCCGAGCTCAGCCGCCATCTGCGGCGCCGTCTGGAGGCCGAGCGCGGTTTCCTGCTCGACGCTCATGGCCACGCGCTGTTTTTCGCCGGTGACAGGGTTGACTTCGGTGCGGCAAAAGTAAAAGAGTCCGCCGATGGCCGCGATCACGAGGGCGATCAAGATTCGTCCCGAGCGCATTGCTGGCTCCTCCTCCCGATCGGTTCGAGCTTCGCTGCCCGGCGCCGTCGTCCACCTTCCTGCAGGCGGCGGGCCACCCGGACGGTCGCCGGAGCCGCGTCGGGAGAGCATCCGGTGCCGGTCGTCTCCAACGCCCACGGGGCACGCGCCTTGCAAGGCTCCCGGCAGCCTTTTTGGAGATCTCAACTACCTTTTCAGTCCCAATCAAACGGAAGCGAAGGAAGGAAGGAACGGAATGAATCGGGTGCGAATTCAGGCCGCTGCAATCGGTCTGCTGCTCTGTTCGCTCTCCGCCTGGGCACAAGTCCCGGGCATCGTCACGACGGTCGGCGCGACGGGCGCGGCCCGCGACGTCTTCGCCGACAAGGACGAGGTCTTCTTCACGGCCGGCCCGACGGCCACGGGCTGCGCGTTCTCGCAGTTCGTGAACGACGGCCGGTACTACTTCCAGGTGACCGACCTCTCCGGGACGCGCCTCTTGTCCGCGGACCCGGTCACCGAGCGGGTCGTCACGGTGCGCAACGGCGTGATTCTTTCCGCCGACGGTCCGGCGCACGGGCATGCGACGGCGGATCGCGGCCCGTGCGGGGGTCTCTCGGTGGGTCTCGCTCCTTTTGCCGACGCCGGTAACCGGGACGCGGACTACCTGCTCTGGCTGACTCCGGTCGGGAGCCTCGACACCACGACGTGCGGCGCCGGCTGTTTTCACGGCTTCCGGCCGGAATCGTCGCTCACGACGTCCTTCCGCGTGGAGGACAAGCGCTTCTGTGAAGAGTCGTTCTGCGTCTCGGGCCTCAAGTTCGAGGACCGGAACGGCAACGGCGAGCAGGACTCGGGCGAGCCCGGGCTGCCCGGCGTCGAGATCCGCGTCGAAGGCGAAAACGGACCGCTCCTTCGCGGGCTGACCGGCGGCGACGGATCGTTCGAGGTGTGCGGGTTGCACCACGGCGGCTCCTTCCGCGTGGAAGAAGGCGTTCCCTTCGGATTCCGTCAGACCGCGCCGCGGGACGAGCGGTTCTCGAGACGTCTGATCGCCCAGGGCAGCGGTTTCTTCGTCCTCTCCTGCAACAACGACTTCGACGGGCTCAACTTCGGCAACCAGCTCATCCCGAACGCAATCGGTGGCATCAAGTTCGAGGACCTGGACGCCGACGGCGTCCGCGACGCGGGTGAGCCGGGCCTCGCCGGATTCACGATCACGCTGACGTCGACCGCGGCGGGCGGACCCGCGCCGCGCACCGTCGTGACGGACGCGAACGGCAACTTCCTCTTCGAGAACGTCACCCCCGGCTCCTACACGCTCTCCGAGACGCAGCGGCAGGGGTTCTCCCTCACCGTTCCCGCCGCGAACTCGATCCCCGTCACACTCGCCGCCGACGGGAGCTCGATCAACAACGTCTTCGGCAACTTCCGGGGCGTGCTGACGGGAACGATCTCCGGCATCAAGTTCAACGACCTGAACGGAAACGGCGTCCG
>DASRPJ010000280.1:0-7169 GCA_035646435.1 Thermoanaerobaculia bacterium
GAGCCGAGCTTCGAAGCCTCGTACCGCGCGAAGAAGAGCGCGCGGCGCGCCTTCTCGTTGTACTTCTCAAACATCCGCGGGGCTCGGGAGAGGGACGCGGCGAAGGGGTCCGGGCGAAGCCATGGCTAAGGGCGGGAACCCGTCGCGGGGAGAATTGCTTCCCGGGACATGATGAAAATCTTATCACAGCGCTTCGCGAGATCCGGGTTGTGAGTGACGAGAACCGTCGTCATTCCCCGCTCCCGGTGGAGCTCCGCGAGCAGATCGAAGACGACCCCGGCTGATTCCGCGTCGAGATTTCCGGTGGGCTCGTCCGCGAGGAGGAGGCCGGGACCTCGCGCGAGAGCGCGTGCGATGGCGACGCGCTGCTGTTCGCCGCCGGAGAGAGACCGCGAGAGGTGCGCGCCCCGACCGGCGAGGCCGACCCGATCGAGGAGCTCCGCGGCGAGCCGGCGCGCGTCGCCCGCGGTCACTCCCGCGATCCGGTGGGGAAAAGCGACGTTCTCCTCCGCGGTGAACTCCGGCAGCAGGTGATGGAACTGGAAGACGAATCCGATGTTCGCGTTCCGGAAGCGGGCCCGCTCGCGGGGCGCCAGCTCTTCCAGCGACTGCCCGAAGATCTCGACGCGGCCCGAGTCCGGCCGATCGATGCCGCCGAGCAGGTGGAGAAGCGTGCTCTTTCCGACGCCGGAAGGTCCCATGACGGCGGCGAACACTCCCGCTTCGAGCTCGAAGTCGAGATTCCGGAAGACCTCGACGGGCGCGGCCTCGCCGAGGTACGTCTTGGAGAGAGACTCGGCCCTGACCGCGAGCATCAGCGCGACAGCCGCACCGCTTCTCCCGGCGCGAGGCGCGCCGCGGCCCGAGCGGGCAGAACGGCCGCGCCGACCGCCGTCAGGAAAGCGAACGCGGCGACGATCGCAACCTCTCCCGGATGGACCGCGAAGGGAACGTGCGAAAGGAGGTAGACGTCCGCTGGAAGCGAGACGACTTCGTACCGGTCGAGGAGAAAGGCAGCGGTGACCCCGACCGCGACGCCGAACCCCGTCCCGAGCGCGCCGATCACCCCCCCGAGCGCGAGGTAGATGCGCGCGAGCGACGCGGGGGTCGCGCCGAGCGACGTGAGCACGCCGAGGTCGCGCTTCTTCTCGACGACTGTCAACGCTATGTTCGAGACGATGGTGAGCGCGGCCACGACGATGACGAGCGCGACGGTCGCGAAGATCACTGCCTTCTCGAGCTTGAGCGCGAACGAGAGCGGCGCGTTCAACTCCCTCCAGGTCTCCACCCGGTAGTCGGGTCCGAGAAGGAGGCCGACGGCGCGCGCGCGGAGCGCGGCCCCCGCCGGATCGGAGAGCTTCGCCTCGTATGCCCGCGCTCCCGCCTCGAGCCCGGACAGGAGACGAGCCGAGTCCTCGGGCACCTCGACGTCCGGGCTCCTTTCGAGAGCGCCGGCCCGGCGCACGTCGGCGACCCGGAAGACGACGACGACAGGCAGCGGACCGAGCGGCGAGAGCCGCGTGCGAGACGACGTCACCCGCACGAGGCTGCCCCGGGCGCTTCGGGTCCGCGTCGCGAGCTCGGCACTCACGAAGGCCGAAGGGGGGCCGTCCGACCCGGCCGCCGGAAGCTCGCCGGAGGGAGCGTTGCGGTATCGCACGGGAAAGCTCGACGCACTGCCCGAGCCCGACGCCCAGCCGCGCCCCTCGATGACCGGCTCGAGGCGCAGGACTCCGGCCACGGCCGCGAGCGCGCGACGAACGCGATCGGCGTCCGCGAGGCTTCCGCCGCGAGCGGGCGAGACTTTCAGGTGCGGGCTCCGATCCACCATCTGCGCGCGGATCCGGTCCTGAAAGCCGGAGAGGAGCGAGAGCGCGATCACGAGCGCCGCGACTCCCACCGCGAGGCCGAGGATCGAGATCGTCGAAATCAGGGCGACGTGGGCGCGGCGCCGCGAGGCGGCGAGGTAGCGAAGCGCGACGAAAGTCTCGAAGCTCATCGACGGAAGACCTACGGCTTGCGGCTCTCCGGCCTCAGGAGCGGAAACAGGATCACGTCCCGGATCGAGTGGCTGTCCGTCAGGAGCATCGCGAGACGATCGATCCCGATCCCCTCCCCCGCCGTCGGCGGAAGTCCGTACTCGAGCGCCTCGACGTAGTCGGCGTCGTACTCGGCGGCTTCGAGGTCGCCCTTCGCCCGCTCGTCGACCTGCAGTCGGAACCGCGCGGCCTGGTCCTCCGGGTCGTTCAGCTCGGAAAACCCGTTGGCGATCTCCATCCCTCCAACGTAGAGCTCGAACCGGTCGGCCCACTCCGGGTCGGCCGCGCTCCGTCGGGAGAGCGGCGAGATCTCCGTGGGAAACTCGTGGAGGAAGGTCGGCTGAACGAGGTGCTCTTCCGCGACCGTCTCGAAGAGCGCCGCGAGGAGCTTTCCCTTCTGGTCACGGAAGCGTCCCGGCCGGTCCACCCCGAAACGGACCGCGGCGGCGAAGAGACTTTCGGCGCTCTCGAGCTCCTCAGCGCGCACCTCGCCGCGCGGGTCCCCCTTCGTGAACTCCCGCGCCGCTTCGCGCATCGTGAGCCGGCGGTACGGCGGGCTCCAGTCGATCGCGCCCTCCTTCCACGGCGAAGAGGACCCTCCGGTGACCTCGACCACGAGCCCCGACAGCATCTCCTCGGTGAGCCGCATGAGGTCGGCTCCCTCGGCGAACGCCTGGTAGAACTCGAGCATCGTGAACTCGGGGTTGTGCTGCGTCGAGATGCCCTCGTTGCGGAAGTTGCGGTTGATCTCGTAGACCCGCTCGATGCCGCCGACCACGAGCCGCTTCAAGTAGAGCTCCGGCGCGACGCGCAGAAAGAGCTCGAGGTCGAGCGCGTTGTGGTGGGTCTTGAAGGGACGCGCGAGCGCGCCCCCCGCGATCGGCTGCATCATCGGGGTCTCGACCTCGAGGAAGCCCCTCGCGTCCAGGAACCGGCGGAGGAATCGAACGATCGCCGCCCGCGCCTCGAACACCGCGCGCGAACCCGGGTTCACGGCGAGGTCGAGGTACCTCTGGCGGTAGCGCCGCTCGACGTCGCGCAGCCCGTGCCACTTCTCGGGCAGCGGCCTCAGGCACTTCGCGAGGAAGGTCAAGTTCTTCGCCTTGATCGACAGCTCTCCCGTCCGGGTGCGGAACACGTCCCCTTCGATGCCGAGCCAGTCGCCGAGGTCGAGAGAGCGGTAGAGCTCGAAGAGATCGTCGCCGACGGCGTCGCGGCGCACGTAAGCCTGGATCCTCGTCCGCCCGTCCGAGAGGTCGAGGAACCCGGCCTTGCCCTGGCGCCGGTGCGCGAGAACCCGGCCGG
The DNA here is from genome assembly GCA_035646435.1 of Thermoanaerobaculia bacterium. Taxonomy (GTDB): domain Bacteria; phylum Acidobacteriota; class Thermoanaerobaculia; order UBA5066; family Gp7-AA6; genus Gp7-AA6. The sequence goes on from DASRPJ010000280.1 coordinate 3,345, forward strand.
CGACGGAGACCGAAAGCGGATCCTTCTCGAGGTCCTCCCCGGACGTCTCGCCGTATTTCTTCACGACTTCCGACACCGTCGCGCTCGCCGCGTATCGGTACAGGGGGTTTCCTCCCGAGAGCTCCGCGATCCGCGCGAGGTTCGCGCGGCGATTTCGGATGAGCTCGACTTCCGGGAGCGCTACCGGCTCGGAGGCCGCGCCGGCGAGGGCCGGCTCTTCCGGCTGGCGGGTCATGGGCCGGCAGTATACGAGGGACCGGAGGTAGATATAGTGCCGCGCGTGCTGAAGCTCGGACGGACTCTCATCGACACCAAAACACTCGACGACGGCGTCGCGCGGATCGCCGCGGAGCTCGACCGCGATCAAGCCGGGCGGCCCGCGCTCCTCGTCGGCATCCTCAAGGGCTCGGTCTTCTTCCTCTGCGACCTCGCCAAGCGACTGAAAAGTCCCGTCTCGCTCGACTTTCTCCAGGTCTCCTCGTACGGCTCGGGAACCAAGTCGTCCGGAAACGTGCGACTCGTACGCGACCTGACGACCGACGTCGCGGGAAAAGACGTCGTGATCGTGGAGGACATCGTCGACACGGGACGGACGCTGTCGAAGATCGTGGAGATCCTCGGCACCCGAAAGCCGAAGTCGGTCAAGATCTGCGCGCTCCTCCAGAAGAAGATCGCGGGGAATGACGACGTTCCGGTCGACTACCTCGGCTTCAAGATCGAGGACGTCTTCGTCGTCGGCTACGGGCTCGACCACGCGGAGGCGTACCGCAACCTGCCGTACATCGCGGTCCTCGAGCCGGACGGCCAGCCGGAGGCCTCATGAGGTTTCTCGTGACGGACAAGGCCCCCAAGGCGATCGGACCCTACGCCCAGGGGATCGTCGAGGGCGGCTTCCTCTTCTCGTCCGGGCAGGTTCCCCTCGACCCGTCCACCGGAAAGCTCGTGGCGGGCGATCTGGAAGCGTCGGCCGAAAGGGTCTTCGATAACGTCGAGGCGATTCTCCGCGAGGGCGGCGTCGGGTTCTCCGACGTCGTCAAGGCGACGGTCTACCTGACCCGAGCCGAGGACTTCGCGCCGCTGAACGCGGTCTACGCGCGCCGGTTCGGAGACCATCGGCCGGCGCGGTCCACCGTGATCGTCGCCGCCCTTCCGGCCGGAGCGCCGCTCGAGATCGACGTCATCGCCCGCATCAAGAGCTAGCGTCGGTCTCCGGCCGCGCGCCGGAGAGCGGCGATCGCCCGGTCGACGCCATCGTCGTCGACGTCGAGATGCGTCACGAGGCGGACGGCGGTCTTCGAGATACCGGCCGCGAGGACCTCGCTCTCCTTGAGCCGCGCGACGAAAGCGGACGCGTCCGGCACGTCGAAGATCACGATGTTCGTCTCGACGGCAGACGGGTCGACGCGGACGCCCGGTAGACCCGTCAGCGCGGAGGCGAGGCGCTTCGCCCGGTCGTGGTCGTCGGCGATCCGCGAGCGGTTCTCGAGCGAAAGGATCGCCGCCGCCGCGAGCACACCGACCTGCCGCATCCCGCCGCCGAAGAGCTTCCGGACGCGGCGCGCCTCTTTCGCAAATGCGGCGGAGCCGAGCACGGCGGAGCCGACGGGCGCGCCGAGTCCCTTGGAGAACGTGACGGTTACGGAGTCGAATCCGCGGGCGAGGTCCGCTTCGCTCTCGCCCGCGGCGACGGCGGCGTTCCAGATCCGTGCGCCGTCCAGGTGCGACGCCAGTCGGGCCTGCCGCGCCGCGGCGAGCAGCGGCTCGATCGCCGCGCGGCGATAGACCCTGCCGCCGCGGAGGTTGTGCGTGTTCTCGACGACGAGGAGCGAGGTCCTCGGCTTGTACGAGACGTCCGGCTGGACGGCGGCGAGGACCGAGTCGGCATCCAGGATCCCGTCGCGGCTCGGAATCGGCCGCGGCAGGAGGCCGGATAGTGACGCCATCCCGGCCATCTCGAAGTGGAAGGGGTGCGACATCTCCTCCATGAGCACCTCGGTGCCGGGGGGAGCGAGGATCCGCATCGCGATCTGGTTTGCCATCGTTCCGCTCGGCGTGAAGAGCGCCGCCGGAAAGCCGAGAAGCGCGGCGATTTTCTCCTCGAGCTCGCGGACGGTCGGGTCTTCCTCGAAGACATCGTCGCCGACGAGCGCCTCCGCCATCGCGCGACGCATCGCTTCGGACGGTTTCGTGACCGTGTCGCTGCGAAGATCGATCATGGCTGGGCCGCGAGCGCCACGGCGGCGGAAACCCACCCGACGACGAGCACGCGCACGGAGCGTCGGTGCATCCGGTCGAACCGGAGGCGCCAGGGATTCTCGGGAGGGGCTTCGTCGAATGATCCGACCTTCATCCGGAAGTACCCGAGGCGAGGCCGGACGACCATCGCGAGATAGACGTTCGTCGCGACGGCGAGGAAGATCGCCGCGCCCGTCACGAACGCGCGCCCCTCGAGCACCCGCGTCGTCTCGAGCTCCGCGAAAACGGCGAGCACCAGCAGGAGCGAGAGGACGTGCTTGACCGCCTCGAACCGCCGGAGGAGCTCCCCGAAGATCCGGCCGGCGAGGTCGCGCGAGGGGATCTCCCGGAAGAGAAGGGGCGCCGCCATTACGACGACGAGCGTCCCGCCCACCCAGAGGGCGAGCGAGAAGCGAATGACCTGCGAGGCGACTTCGAGCATGGGGTCAGGCGGGTAGTTTGGCAGTATTGCTACCGATAAAGCCAAAATGCGCGCCTGACCCCATGACTGCACTCCTTCCATGACGGGGCGAGCGCGCATCGCGGCGGCGGTACTCCTCTCCGCGGCGGCCGCGGTCCGGCTCTTTCGGCTCGACCACTTCTCGTACGGGCTCGACGAGGTCCTGCAGGCGTACTTCATCCAGGGAGACTGGGAGTTTTTCTGGAAGTCGCTGAAGTTCGACGCCATCCACCCGCCGTTTGACTACCTGGTTGGCCGGTTCCTCGAATCGCTCGACCCCGCGAACTGGGTACGGAAGCTTCCGGCTGTGGCCTGGGGCGTCGGTACCGTCGCCGCCCTGGGCCTACTCCTCGCGCGGCGCGCGGGTGCAGCCGCTGGCTGGATCGGGGCGACTCTCCTTGCCTTCGCGCCCTTCCACGTTCGCTACTCGCAGGAACTGCGCCCGTACTCGCTCGGCCTCTTCCTCCTCGTACTCTCACTCCTTCTTCTCGACCGGTATCTCGAGGAGCCGGGGCCTTTGAGACTCGTCGCCCTCTGGCTCGCGTGCCTCGCCACCATGTACACACTTTATTTTGCCGCGCTCGTGCTCGCGATGGCCGCGCTCGCGATGATCGTCGAGGACGCGCTCGACGCAGAAGGAAAGCGGCGGCGGGCGGCGCGGAGGTTCCTGGCGTGGAGCCCGCTTTTTGCCGCGACGCTGTTCGTCGCGTACCTCCCGTGGTGGCCCGTCGTGCTGGAGGCCTCGCGTCGTCCTCCCCCGGTACCCGCGCCCCCCATGGAGTGGGATCGGTTCACCCGGCTGCTTTCGTTCTTCGCGTTTGCCCCGGATGACGGCCACCCCCTTGGCCGGAAGGGCCCCTTCTATCTGTTGCTGGTTCTTGCGGGCCTCTTCATCGCGTCGCGCAGGTCAAAGCTGCGATTCCTCGTCGTTTGGACGGTAGGTGGTTTTCTCGTGATCGAGATCCTTGGCCACCTTCACCCGCACTGGTACGTCTCCCGCCGCTTCCTCCCGGCCGGACTCGCCTTTCCCGCCCTAGCCGCGGTCGCGATCGGGGCGCTCGCTTCGCGTCGCGGTCTCCGGCCCGTCGCGGCTGCCGTCGCCGTCCTCGTGCTCGTCCTCGACCTGCGTT
>DASRPJ010000281.1:0-2807 GCA_035646435.1 Thermoanaerobaculia bacterium
CACCTTCGCGAGCGCGATCAGCTCCTCGGTCGAGGAGTAGATGTTCGGGATGTACTGGAGCGACGACGAGATGCCGAGCGCGCCCTCCCTCATTCCCTGCTCGAGGAGCGCCTTCATCGCGTTCAATTCCTGAGCGGTCGCGGGGCGGTTCTCGTTCCCGACGACGTAACTGCGCAGTCCTCCCGACCCGATGAACGTCGCGACGTTGATCGCGGTGCCACGCTTCTCGAGCGTCCGGAAGTACCCGTCGAGCGTCCGCCAGTCCGGCCACACGCCGTACTTCTGGTAGGTGTCGCGGTCTCCGTCGATGAGCGCCTGGTTGAGGGGCGCGATCGAGACGCCCTCTCCGGTCACCTCGGTCGTGATGCCCTGCGTGACCTTGGACGCCGCGCGGCGGTCCACGAGGACGTTGTATTCGGACTGCCCGAGGAGATCGATGAAACCGGGCGCGACGACGAGGCCGCGCGCGTCGACGCGGCGCTTCGCCGGACGCTTGTCGAGCTTGCCGACCGCGGCGATCTTCCCGCCGCGCACCGACACGTCCGCGACGAACCAGGGCGCGCCCGTTCCGTCCACGACGCGGGCGCCCTCGAAGACGAGGTCGTCCATCGGGTTCGGCGACGGCGACGGCGACGGCGAGGGCGACGGCGAGAGGGCGAGAGTGAGAACCCCTAGCGCGGCGGCGAGCGAGAGGGAAACGAGCTTCTTCATGAGGCCAAGTCTATGATCCGCGCGTGCGCGACGAGTGGCCCCTCGTGATCCGTCCCGAAGCGGGCGCGCGCGCCGTGGAGCTCCTGTGCGACCTCGTCGCCATCCCGTCTGTCACCGGGGAGGAGGAGCCCGTCCTCCAGTACCTCGAGCGCCGCTACGCGGGGTCGGGCTGGACCGTCGAGTCCATGGAGGTGTCCCCGGACCGCCGCAACCTCTTCGTCCACCGGGGGCACCCGAGCGTCGTTCTCACGACGCACGCCGACACCGTACCGCCCTTCCTTCCGTCGCGGCGGGAGGGGGACGTCCTCGTCGGCCGCGGCGCGTGCGACGCCAAGGCGAGCCTCGCCGCGCAGGCGGTCGCGCTCGAGGAGCTGGCGCGCGACGGCACGAGCGAAGTCGGACTCCTCGTCCTCGTCGGCGAGGAGCGCGGGTCCGACGGCGCTCTCGCGGCGAACCGCCGGCCGCACCTCGCGCGCTACCTGATCGGCGGAGAGCCGACCGGCAGCCGGTTCGTCGCGGGCTCCAAGGGGTGCCTGCGCATCGAGGTCGAGGCGCGCGGCGTCGCCGGCCACTCTTCGATCCCCGACAGCGGCCGCTCCGCCGTCGAGCCGCTCCTCGACTTCCTGGGCGACCTGCGCGCGCTCCGGCTCCCGGAGCACCCGACCTTCGGCGGCACGACGATGAACATCGGCGTGCTCCAGGCGGGCACCGCGCCGAACGTCATCGCCGAGAGCGCGCGGGCCGAGGTGATCTTCCGCACGGGCGAATCGATCGAGACGCTCCTCGCGCACGTCCGCCCGATCGCGGAAGGCCGCGTTTCGCTTACCGTCGGCTACCGCTCGGACCCCGTCACCTTCCGGTGTCCCAAGGGGGAGGCCGGCGAGATCGTCTCGTTCGCGTGCGACCTGCCGCTCCTGCCGGCGTGGGGCGAGCCGATCCTCTTCGGCCCCGGCTCCATCCGCGACGCGCACGGCGCCGAGGAGAAGGTAGATCTCGCCGAGGTCGCCGCCGCCGTCGGGGTCTACGCCGGCCTCGTCCGCGGCCTTCTCGACCGCGGAGAAGCGAGCCTCGTCCCGAAAAGGTAGCCGCGCGGCGGCCCATGAGTCCGTCAGCGGCCGGCCGGCTGTAGGATTTCGAGCCTCGAACCGGATTCGGTTCGAGAGAAGGAGGTCTCATGCCCGTCTACATGGCCGACCGGAACCTGCCCGGAATCACGATGGGAGATCTCGCGGGCGCGCAGAAGGCCGCGATCGAGACCGGGCTCCAGATGACGAAGGACGGGAAGCCCGTCCGGTACATCCGCAGCACGTTCGTTCCCGGAGAGTCCCATGTCATGTGCCTGTTCGAGGCGCCGAACGCCGAGAACGTCCGCGAGCTGAACGAGACGGCGAAGATCCCGTTCACGCGGATCGTCGAGGCCGAGGACCTGACGCCCGCTCCCGGCACGGGCGGATAACTTTCCCGCATCCCGGCCGTAGTTTTTTCGAGATGGCTCGAAGGGAGCTCCCGATGAAGGTGCGTTTGCGCCCGGTCCTTCTCCTGGCGGCTCTCGTCTCCATTGCGAGCCCGCCCGTCCCCGCCGCCGGGCAGGCCCCGTCGAAGATCTCCGTCCCCTACACGCGGTTCACGCTGCCGAACGGCCTCGTCGTGATCCTCCACGAGGACCACAGCGTGCCGCTCGTCGCCGTCAACGCCTGGTACCACGTCGGCTCGTCGCGGGAAAAGCCGGGGCGAACCGGCTTCGCGCACCTCTTCGAGCACATCATGTTCGAGGGGTCCGGTCACGTGCCTGAGGGCGACTTCGACAGCTGGCTCGAGGCGGCCGGCGGCGATAACAACGGCTCGACGGACAACGACCGGACGAACTACTGGGAGACCGTTCCGTCCAACGCGCTCGAGCTCGCGCTCTTCCTCGAGTCGGACCGCATGGGCTACCTGCTCGACGCGATGAGCCCGCAGAAGGTGGACGGCCAGCGCGACATCGTGAAGAACGAGCGGCGCCAGTCGTACGAGAACCAGCCCTACGGAATGGCGTTCTTGAAGCTCGTCGAGGAGATCTTCCCGCCGGACCACCCGTACCACTGGCCCGTCATCGG
>DASRPJ010000282.1:0-6289 GCA_035646435.1 Thermoanaerobaculia bacterium
ACCGAGGCTCGAGAACTTATCGTCGAAGTCCGGTGCGCGCTCGAGGGCGGCGTCCGGTGCGCCGAGGGAGTGATGAATGAACGCGAGGTCGGACGAGCGCAGGTAGAGCTCGAGGACGACGCGATGGATTCCGATCTGGAAGTCCGAGGCCTCGGGTGTCGCGGCGGGCTCGTATCGGTAGGTACCCTCCAGCCAGCCGACGAGGTCCGAAAGGATCTCGACGATCCGGAGCTTCTCGCCCCACCGCCAGTCGCGGTCCGACAGCAGCCCGATGTCTCGCAGGTACCTCGCGCGGTCGGTTCCCGGCGGAATTCGCCCGGCCGCGAGGGCATCGCCCGAGAGCTTTTCGGCGCGTCGCAGGATCTCGGCCGTCTCGAACGTCTCGTCGGACGAAGAGACCGCGACGAGCTCCCCGTCGGAGACGTCGAAGCGCACGGTGCGGCCGGGGCAAGAGAACTCCACGACGCCGCTCGCGGCGTCCCGCCAGAGCGTCGCGAACGCCCCGAGCAGGTCGACGCTGCGGACGTCGCCCTCGTCTTCGAAGGCGGTTCTCATGCCGAGCCGGGTCGTCCTCCTTCACCGACGGGCGCCGCGGCACCCACGGGCGCCGGCTCGGGCCGGCCCGCGTCCAGGTACTCCCGGACGGCGCGCGCGGTGGCCGGTCCGACCGCCTGCTCCACCTCGCGGGGATCGGCGGCCGCGAGGCCCGACAGGGAGCCGAAGCGCGTGAGAAGCGTGCGCGCCCGTGTCGGGCCGATGCCCGGGATCTCGCGCAGGCTCGTCTCACGCATCCTCTTTCCGCGCCGGCCGCGGTGCCGCGTTATGGCGAAGCGGTGCGCCTCGTCCCGGACGCGCTGGATCAACTGGAGGGCCGGGTCCTTCCGCGACAGACGGATGGGCTCCGGTCGCTCCGGCGCCCAGATCTCCTCCTCCCGCTTCGCGAGGCCGACGACGGGGAGCTCGAGGCCGAGCCGATCGAGAGCGGTGAGCGCCGCCTGGAGCTGTCCGCGGCCGCCGTCGACGAGGACGAGGTCGGGCAGCGGACTCCCCTGCTCGCGAAGCTTCCGGTAGCGCCGCTCGACCGCCTCGGCCATGCTCCGAAAATCGTCGGGCGCGAGGAGACTCTGCGACGTGATGCCGAAGAGGCGGTAGTCGGACTTTTTCGGCCGGCCGTCCTCGAAGACGACGAGGGACGCGATCGAGTCGGTCCCCTGGAGATGCGAGATGTCGAACGCCTCGATCCGCCCCGGGGCGACGGGAAGGTCGAGGATGCGCGCGAGCCGCTCGACGCCGAGCGCCTCCTCCCCTCCGACGCGGCGGAAGCGCACCTTGTGGCGTTCCCGCGCGTTGTCGTCGGCGAGCAGCACCCTCTCTCTGGCCGGCCCGCGGCGCGGGGTGCGCGCGCCGACGCGGGAACCCTTGCGGACGGCGAGAAAGGCCTCGAGGAGCTCGCAGTCGGCGATCTCGACGGGCAGGTGGACCTCGTTGGGAAGGAAAGGGTTGGCGTCGTAGAACTGAGGGAGGAACGCCTCGAGGAAGGGCCCCGGCGCAACCTCCTCCGACTTCTCGAAGAAGAACTCCCTTCGGTCCTGGATGACCCCGCCCCGGACGACGAGGACGCACACGGCGACGTCGCCGCCCGACTCGAAGAAGCCGACGACGTCCACGCTCTCGCCCCGCATGGAGTGGACGACCTGGTGTTCGGAGACGTCTTCGACCGTACGGATCGCGTCCCGGTAGGCGGCCGCCATCTCGTAGTTCTCTTCCGTCGACGCGGCGAGCATCTTCTTCTCGAGGCTCGACCGGAGCTCCTTGTTGCGCCCCTGCAGGAAGAGCACGACGTCGCGGACCGCCTCGTCGTAGGCGGCCCTGGTCGTCAGGCCGGCGACGCAGGGGCCGAGGCACGCGTGGAGGTCGTAGTAGAGGCAGGGTCGCGGCAGCGTCCCGTCGATCTCGATCGTGCACGTGCGGATCTGGAAGTGGCGGGTGATCATCCGCATGATCCGCCGGGCGAGGCCGCCCCAGAACGGTCCGAAGTACGAGTGGCCGTCCTCCGCGACGCGGCGGGTCACGAGAGCGCGTGGCCACGGCTCCCCCGTCGTGATCTTGATGTACGGGTACGTCTTGTCGTCCCGAAGGCACACGTTGTAGCGGGGGCGATGCTTCTTGATGAGCGAGTTCTCGAGGAGGAGGGCTTCGAGCTCGGTGTTCGTGACGATGGTCTCGAGGTCGCGCCACGCCTCGAGAAGCGCCCCGGTCTTGGCGGGCTCGGCTCCCCGGGTGAAGTACGAGGCGACGCGTTTCTTGAGGGAGCGCGCCTTGCCGACGTAGAGGATCTTGCCCCGCCGGTCCTTGAAGAGGTAGACGCCCGGCGCATCCGGAACGTTCGCGGGGGGCGGGAGAACCTCAGTCACTTCGGAAGTGTAACGCGGAGGAGCGGGACCATCGGAGACGAGTCCTGTCGTAGGATGAATCGACGCGATGAACGAGTGTCCGTACTGTTATGCGGCGGTCGGGCCGGGTGACGCGGTCTGTCCGAAGTGCGGCCGCGAGATCGAGCGATGGCAGACGGGCTTCTACACGCGCCAACAGCTTCCGACGCGATCGAAGACGGCCGTTTGGATCGGGGCGATCGTCGCCTTCCTGCTCGTCGTCCTCGGGTTCGCCAAGGCCTGCGACTGGATCTAGGGCGGGAGCCGCCCGGCCAACAAAACGGCGGTGATCGAAGACGCGTTACTCCCCCGGTCCCTGCGCACGGACGAGCCTTGGTTTGCGGACCGGGGGCCGGCGCACCTCCTGCGCGAGCGTCGGACGTTTCCGCTTCTCGAATGGCCGGAGCCGCACGGCGCGCCCTTCCGCCGCGGATCGATACAACGCGCGGATGACGCGAACGTCGGCGAGACCTTCGCGCCCCGAAGGCTCCGGCTCTTTCGCTCGGAGGACGCACTCGGAGAATCGGATCAGCTCGGCCGCCACCTGGTCCCGCTTCGCGAAGGTCTTGCGCGTTTTGCGCTCGCCCACCGTGACCTCGAGCTTCTTCGCCTCCGCGAACTCGTAGGCGTCCATCAGGGAGACATCGCCCCTGGTTCCCACGACCCGATAGGAGCCGTGATCGGCGGCCCCGAAGCTCGACGTGAACGAGGCGAGCCGTTCGCCGGGAAACCGGAGCACCGCGCTCGTCATCTCGTCGACGTTTCGGAACCGCCGCTTCCCGTCGTTGGCGGAGAGCGCCTCGACCTCGACGGGCTCGTCGCGGAAGAGAGCGCGCGCCGCGTTGATGCAGTAGATCCCGATGTCGTAGAGGGTCCCGCCCCCTTCCGCGATCGGGTTCAGACGGACGTTGTCGGCGTCCTCGACCTGCATGGTGAAGAGGGACGAAAAGATCCGGGGCTCGCCGATCTTCCCCGAGTTCACGATCTCGGCGGCCTTCAGGTTCGCCTCCTCGAAGTGCAGGCGATAGCCGATCATGAGTCGGACGTCGTGCGCGTCGGCTGCACGGATCATCTCTTCGCACTCCTCTTCCGTCACCGCCATCGGCTTCTCGCAGAGGACGTGGATCCCGGCGCGCGCCGCCGCGACCGTGTAGTCGCGATGGAGGTGGTTCGGCAGAGCGATGTAGACCGCGTCCACTCCGGCCGCCGTGAGCGACTCCGGGTACTCGTCGTAGGACGAGAGGTTCGAAACGCGGTACTTCCTTCCGAGCCTGGCGAGCTTCACCGGATCGTCGGAGACGAGGGCCGCGAGCTCGCTGTTCCCGCGCGCGTGACCGAACGCGGGCAGGACGGCGGTCTGAGCGAACCAGCCCAGGCCCACGACCGCGTAGCGGACCTTTTTTCCTCCGGGCCGCTCCTTTCGCGCTCGGTTCAGCTTCTTCGGCATCTTTCCTCCCGCGCCCGGTCCGGGCAATTCCAGTGCCACGAAACGCGCTATCCTCTTGCGACATGAGTCCTCGGAAACTCATCCTCGCGATCGGATTCGTCGCTCTGCTCGGGTCCGCTTCGGTGGCACGGGCACAGTGGGTTCGCCTCCAGCGTTGCAACGGCGCGCTTCCGTGCTCGATCCCTTTCGCCGTCCGGTACAACCCCGACCCTCTGATCGCAGCGCAATACGGATTCATGTCCCCGAACGGGATTTCGGGGAGGATCTCGTTCGAGCTCGGTACTCCGGTCGTGAACCTGGACCAGCCGCGCGTGGCGCTCGAGCTTCCCGATTTCGCGTCCGAGGCGGCCCGGAGATTCCTGCTCGCGAAGCCGCCGCCGGCGAAGAAGTCTCCCTCTCCTTCCGACTAGCTCGTTCCTCTCCCCGGCGGTACCACCCGGGCGATCCACGCGCTTTCCCGGCGCTCGCCGCTGCGCGGGGGCGGGCAGCGCCACGACGCTCGGCGGAGCGTCTCGAAATCGGCGTCACGCGCGACGAACCAGAAAGGCCGGTCGGGAGGCGACCGCAGGAGATCGGCCGCGCTACGCCGATCGAGCCGGGGGACGGGGCGCTCCCGATGGTCGCCGGCGGCGAGCGTCTCGAAGACGATCGGCCAGGAGAACGCCTTCGGGTCGAGGACGATCGGCGCGGGCCCCAGGGCGCGCGCGGTTCGCCCAGCGTCGGTCTCGGCGACGCAAAAGGATCCGAGGACGCGGGGGTCGTGTGGCCACGCAACCAGAAAGGGTTGTGTCTCGAGGACGAACAGCAGAGCGAACGCGAGGGCCCACGCGAGCCTGCGCCGTACAGCGAGAGTTCGCGCGGCAGCCGGGATCCATCGGACGAGCGCGGCCGCCGCCCACAGGGCAGGAGCGGCCACGACGGGGTAAACGCGCGAGAGGTTCGGCGCGCCCCCGGGGTTGGCGAGCAGGCCCGCCAGGAGGGTCGTTCCGACGATGAAGAGAACGAGACGCTCCCCCGCATCCCCCGCCCGCGCCTTCCGCAATCCGACCGCTGCGCCCACGAGCGCCGCGACTCCCAGGACCGGATCGAGCGGCGGCCGGTCCGGCAATCCGTGGCGCGGGTTGGGGTCGTGGGTCCAGAGGAAGACCCCGGTGTACTCGATCGCGTTGTGAAGGAGAAAGAGCGGCAGAGCGAACGGGCTGTCTCTGCCGGGGATCGCGACGTCCTTCGTGAAACCGCCGGCGTACGAGACGTCCCTCGCGCGGCCGCCTATGCGATCGGGGAACTTCAGGAAGGCGACGCCGAACGGCAGGAATGCGAGAAAACCTCCGAGCGCGGCGACGGCGATGAGCCGACCTGCCCGCCGCGGCCGAATCGTGGTGAGCCCGAAAGCTCCCAGACCGGCGGCAGCGGCCCACGCCGCGGGATGCGTGTGCAGAGAAAGTCCGACGAGCACCCCTGCCGCGAGCGCCGGTAGAACTCGGCCCGTGCGGAGCGCTCGAAGAACGCAGGCCGCGGCGGCGGCGACGAGCGGCAGCAGGAGCGCTCCCGTCCAGGCCCAGCGCGAAAAGACGAGGGGCCAGCTCGCGAAAGCGAGAATCGCCATCCCTGCCAGCGCGCGCCTGGCGGACCCCATTTCCCGGCCGAGCCAGTAGATCCCCGGCAGAGCGAGACTGCCGCCCACCGCCGACAGCGCGAGGATGCCCGTATCTCCGCGCCCGAAGATTCGAAAGAAGAGAGCGCAGAGCTTCAGGTAGAGGTTCGAGACGAGCGCGCTATTGCGCAGGCCTTCGATTTCCAGCGGGCGGCCGCCCAGCCACGGAATGTTTCCGGGATCACGGAGAGCGCCTTCCGCCTCGAACAGAGCGTCGGCCCAGACACCGGGCGGGATCTGGCGTGGCGCGAGCCACCGCAGCGCGACGCCGGCGGCGAGAATGGCGGCGAAGAGGAGCGCATGGCGAAGGCGCGAGTCGCGGTCGGGCAATTTCTCGGCCGGGTCGGGAAGCGCGACCGTCGCGCGGGCAATGCTTGCAAAGAGGAAGAAGGCGGCTGCAGCGAGAGCGAGGTCCTTCAGCCACAGCAGGGACACGTAGAGCCAGGATTCGCGCGTCCACCACAGAAGCACGGAGAAGTGGTCGCGCCTCGCGAAGAAGACGAAGGTCTGGACGGCCGCGAAGCCCCCGACGGCGATCGCCTCGGCGCTCCATCGCCGGACGGGCGGGGGCCGGTCCGCACTCACGACCGGAAGATCTGGAGCTCGCGCAGCCCGCGCAGCTCGTCGCGGATCTCGGCGGCCCGCTCGAAATCGAGCTCCTTCGCCGCCGCCTTCATCGACTTCTCGAGCTCCGTGATGCGCTTCGCGATCGAAGGCGCGTCCGGAAGGTCCGGCCTCGAGAGGGGCGACGTCAAG
>DASRPJ010000283.1:0-7840 GCA_035646435.1 Thermoanaerobaculia bacterium
CTCGCGGACCTGTTCCGCGATCGCCGCATCGAGCAACGCCTGATCGAGGAGCTCGAGCCGGAGAAGGATCTGCCCGAGGCGGACGCCGTCGCCCGCCAGGCGCTCCTCCGCGCTCCGCACGGCCTCCTCGGGGAGCACTCCCTGGCGGATCAGGTACGTCCCGAGCCACACCTCGGGCTCGTTGGACGTCGCGAACACGACGAGGCCGCTGTCGACGTAGATCCGCCGCTGGCGCTCGGCGAAGGAGATCGACAGCGCTCCCGGGACCCGGTAACGCCCGATCGTCGCGAGGATCTCGGGCAGCGGAGTGACCGCGAGATCACCGCGGTATTCGAACTTCTTCTCCATTGGGGCGGCTTTGCGACCATGGTACTCGACTTCGGCGGGCGCGGAGTCGGGACACTAGAATCGAGCGATGATCACGGTCCGCGAGGCGCACGCGATTCTCGACCGCTCGATCGAGCCGGCGGCGGAGGAGGTGGTCGCGCTCGCCGAGGCGCTCGGCCGGGTCGTGGCGCGCGACGTCGTCGCCGACGTGGACTGGCCTCCGTTCGACACTTCCGCGATGGACGGATATGCCCTCCGGGTCGCGGAAGCGGAGGCGGCCGGGCGGATTCTTTCCGAGCGGCCCGGTCTCGTCGCGGCCGGAGACGCGTTCCCGGACGCGCTCGCCCCCGGCGAAGCGGTTCGCGTGATGACCGGCGCCCCGCTCCCGTTCGGTGCGGACACGGTCGTTGCCGTCGAGGACGCGCGGCGCAAAGACGGGCGCGTCCGCTTCGACCGTCTGCCCGCCGAGGGCACGCACCTGCGCCGCCGCGGCGAGAGCGTGACGAGGGGAACGGTCCTCGTCGCGGGAGGGACCCGGCTGACCCCGCGAGGCGTCGCCCTCGCCGCGCTCGCGGGAGCCGACCCGCTCGCGGCGCGGCGCCGGCCGCGAATCGCGCTCGCGACGACGGGCAACGAGCTTGTCACGGCGGGCGAGTCGCTCCGGGAGGGGCAGCTCCGCGACTCGAACGGGCCGATGCTCGCCGCGCTCTGCCGCCAGCGCGGTTGGACGGCGGAGCGACTCGAACGTGTCGCCGACGAGCGAAGCGCCGTGGACCGGATGTTCCGGGACCTCCGGGAGGGCTTCGACGCCCTCGTGACGACCGGCGGCGTTTCCGCGGGCGACCTCGACCTGCTGCCCGCTGCGGCGGAGCGCACCGGCTGGGAGCTCCTGTTTCACCGCGTCGCTGTCCGCCCGGGGAAGCCGATCGCGGTCGCCCGCCGCGGTCCGGCGTTCTGGTTCGGTCTCCCCGGCAATCCCGTGTCCGCGTCGGTGGGGTTCCACGTCTTCGTGCGGCGCGCGCTCGACCGGCTGGAGGGGGCGGAGAGGCCGGGGCCGCCGGAAGAGAGGGCGGTCCTGACGAAAGACGTTCCGCCGGCCGGCCCGCGCGAGTGGTACCGGGACGCCCGGCTCTTCGAGGCGGGCGGTCAGAATCGGGCCGAGCCCCTCGACACCACCGGCAGCCACGACATCGCCGCCCACGCCCGAGCGAACGCTCTGATACGGATCCCCGCCGGAAGCGCCGCGCTCCCGGCCGGCGCTCCCGTCACCTGCCTGCTCCTCGACCGGTGAAGACGAAACGGACGGCAAGGAAGCCGCTCTCGCGAAGCCGGCCCGCGCCCGAAGGAATCGAGCTTAAGACCTTGACGTCCGACGGCGTGGCGATCGCGTACACGCTCTGGAGGCGCCCGGCGCGGGAGCTCGTCATCCTCGCGCCCGGATTCTGGAGACGCCGCCTCGCGCGCGAGAACCTGTATCTCGCGACCCACTTCTCGCGGCGCGGGTACGACGTCGCGGCGCTCGACTTCCGAGGCCACGGCGGCAGCGGCGGGTCCTACTCCTTCGGCGCGCTGGAAGCGCTCGACCTCGCCGCGGTCGCGGAGGAGCTCGTGGGAGAGAAGGATCCCTACTCGCGGTTCGCGGTCGTCGGACTTTCGATGGGAGGCTCGATCGCGGCCGAAATGCTCGCGCAGCGCCCCGACCTCCCGTGCCGCGCGCTCGTCATGGTCTCCTCTCCCGCGGACTTCACGGCGCTCACGCCGCGTCCGCTCTCGCGCGACGCGGTCCGCCAGCTGCGGCTGCGCCACGCGCTGCGGATGCCGCGGATCGCGCTCGCGCACCTGCGCGGCCCCAAGCCCCGGGCCGCGGAAGCGGTCGCGAAGCTCACGATGCCGAAGCTCATCGTCACCGCGGAGCGCGACTGGCTCGTCGACCCTTCGCACGGGCGGCTCCTCGCCGACTCCGCCGCGCCTCCCGTAGAATACGTTCACCTCGATCTTCCCGGCTCCCTCCACGCCGACTCGCTCGTCCGCCGGGTCCCGCTCACCTTCCTGCGAGTCCTGGACCGGTGGTTCCGGGAGCACGCGCCGCCGTAACGGAAACGTGTTAATCCACGCTTAACGTGGACGCGAGCGAACTCGACCGCGCGCGGAAGAGGAGCCGCGACCGGGTTGTTAAGATCCGAGCCATGTCGGAGCGCCGCGTCGTCATCACCGGAATGGGATGTCTCTCCCCGAACGGGAGCGGGCGGGAGGCGTTCGCCGCCGCTCTGAAGCGGGGCGAAAGCGGCGTCGACCGGATCTCCCTTTTCGATCCCGAGGGGCTGCCGGTCACCATCGCCGGCGAGCTGAAGGGGTTCGATCCGACCGCGTGGATCGGGGCGAAGGACATCCGGCACGTGTCGCGCGCCGTGCCGATGGCGATCGCCGCATCGACGGAAGCGTTCGAAGACGCGGGTCTCGATCCGTCGAAGCTCACGACGCCGGAACGTCAGGGGATCGGCGTCGTCCTCGGCACCGGAGGCGGCGCGATCGAGTTCACCGAACGGATGTATCACCTCTACTACACGAACCAGACGAAGAAGGCGTCGATCTATTCGATTCCGTCGGGCACGATCGGCACGCTGTCGTCCGAGATCTCGATGCAGTTCGGGCTCCGCGGGCCGTCCCACGTCGTTTCCACCGGGTGCGCCTCTTCGACCGACGCGCTCGGGCACGCCTTCCGGGCCATCAAGTACGGTTTCGGCGGCGACGCGATCCTCGCCGGGGGCGTGGACGCCACCGTCGTCCGCGGGATCATGGAAGGCTTCGTGATGATGCGAATCGTCTCGACGAACTGGGAGAGGGCGCCCGCGCTCGCCTCCCGCCCGTTTTCCGCGAACCGCGACGGCTTCGTGCTCGGTGAGGGGGCCTGGATGTTCGTTCTCGAAGAGCGGGAGCGCGCCCTCGCCCGCGGCGCGAAGATCCACGGCGAGATCCGCGGGTACGGAGCGACGTGCGACGCGCACCACCGGGTGCGCCTCGACGAGACCGGCGAGGAGCCGGCGCGGGCGATGACGCTCGCGCTCGACGAAGCCGGGCTGCCGCCCGAGGCGATCGGGTACCTCGCGTACCACGGCACATCGACGGCGCTGAACGACCGCGTGGAGACGAAGGCCGTACGCCGTGCTTTCGGCCGCTCCGCCGGGAGCCTGCCCGGATCCTCCATCAAGTCGATGATCGGGCACCCCCAGGGCGCCTGCGGCGCCGCCGGCGTGGCCGCGACGCTGCTCGGAATGCGCGACTCTTTCCTGCCGCCGACGATCAACCTCGAAACGCCCGACGCGGAGTGCGACCTGGACTACGTGGCGAACGGGTCGCGCGCCGCGTCCTTCGAGCACGCGCTCTGCAACTGCATCGGCTTCGGGTCGAAGAACAGCGCGCTGGTAGTGTCACGGGGAACTTGAGCCTCTTCGTCCCCCGACGGCAGCCTTCGCGAGAGATCCTCGACGACCCGGACATCCCCTCCGAGGAGATGTCCCGGTCGCTCGAAGACCTCTCGCTCGTCCACCGCTGGTGGGACTCGACCGGCGCAATCGAGCGTTTCCTCGTCGGAGAGATCCGGCGGCTCGGCATCCCGCGGCCCGTTCTCGTCGACGTGGGCGCGGGATCGGGGGACGTGACCCGCCGGCTCGCCCGCGCTCTCGCCCGGGCGGGACACCCCGCGAGCGTCGTCGCGTGCGACCTCCAGTGGCGCCACCTCGTCGCCGGGCGCCGCATGGCGGGAGAATCGTTCCCGTCGGTTTCCGCGGATGCCTTCGCCCTGCCGCTCGCGGACAACTCGGTCGACTGGATCGTCTCGACGCTCTTCTTCCACCACTTCTCTCCCGAGGAGAACGCGGCCCTCCTCGCGGAGTTCTCCCGCGCGGCGCGGCACGGGTTCGCGCTCCTCGACCTGCGGCGGCACCTCGTGCCGCTCGCCTTCATCTCGGTCGCGGGAAGGCTCCTCTTCAAAACGAGGGTCTCGATCTGCGACGGGGTCGCTTCCGTCCGGCAGGCGTACACCCCCGAAGAGGCCGCGCGGATCGCGCGAGCGGCGGTCTCCGGCGCGCGGGTGGCGCGCGTTTTTCCCTTCCGCTTCCTCCTGTCCGCCCCGGTCCACCCGGCGAGGTGACCGGCCGCTGGGACGCCGTCGTCGTCGGAGCCGGTCCCGCCGGCTCGGCGGCGGCGACCGTGCTCGCGCGGCTCGGACGAAGCGTGCTCCTCCTCGAGAAGGACGTCTTTCCCCGCCACAAGGTCTGCGGCGAGTTCCTCTCCGCCGACTCGCTCCCGAGCCTCGAGATCCTCGGCGCCCGCGACGCGGTCGAACGCGCGACGACGGAACGGATGACGCGCGGAACGCTGCACCTCTCCCGCGGGAAGCCGGTCTCCTTCGAGCTCCCCGCGCCCGCGCTCGGCCTCTCGCGGTTCCGCTTCGACGACCTGCTCGCCCGCGGCGCGAGCGAAGCCGGGGCGCAAGTGCGCTTCGGAGCCCGCGTTCTCGCGGCGGCGCCGGACGGGAGGGATGCCTTCCGGGTTCGCTTCGTGCACGAGCAGGCGGAGAGTGACGTCGAGGCGCGCTCCGTCGTCGGCGCGTGGGGGCGCTGGGACGCCCTCGACCGGACGCTCGAGCGCCGGTTCCTCGGGCGGCGCTCGCGCTTCTTCGGATGGAGTCGGGACTTTCACGCCGAGCGGGGCCGGCTCGAGGGAGAAGTCCGCCTGTACCTCTTCGCGGGCGGCTACTGCGGCCTCTCGCGCGTCGAAGACGGGACGGTCAACCTCGCGGGCGTCGTGTCGGACCGGGCGTGGAGTCGCGCCGGCGGCGGCTGGGAGGCCGTCGTGCAGGCGGCGCGCCGCGGAAACGCCGCCCTCGACTCGGACCTCGCCGCGATGACGACCGGACCGATCGGGTACCTCGGCACCGGGCCGGTCTTCTTCACGGCGAAGCCGGCGACTGAGAACCGGATCCTGATGGCGGGGGACGCCGCCGGAGTCATCGACCCTTTCTCGGGCGAGGGCCAGGCCGCCGCGCTCGCGAGCGGCATCCTCGCCGCGCAGACGGTCGAGCGCCGGCTCTCCGGCGGGCTGTCCTCCGACGCGTGCGCGCGCGCGTACGAGGCCGCGTGGCGCCGGCGCTTCGCGAGGCGCTTCGCCTGGAGCGCGCTCTTCCGCCGTCTGATTCTCCACGAAACGATCGGGGCGATCGCCGGCCGCCTCGCCGGCGAGAGGCTCGTGCGCTTCGCGATCCGGGCGACGCGAAGGTAGCTAGAGCGCGCTCGCGCCGTCCGGGGTGAAGATCGTCGAATCGAGTCGCGCGAGGCGGTAATTGAGATACTCGAGCCGGGTGACGGTGCGCGAGGCGGCGCCCAGGAGGTCGCGGACCTCCATCTCGGCGGCGACCGTCTTGCCCCTCTGCTGCCGGAATTTCGTGAAGGTGACGGCGCGGATCTCCTTGCCGGAGGCGAGGAAGAACCGGACACGGCACGGGACTTTCTCCTTCTCGTCCACCGAGAGCAGGACGCGCGGAAAGGAGATCTTCGGCGACTTCGCCGCCAGCTCGAGGACGGCGCAGCTCCGGCCGGCGGCGCTCTCCGTCTCTCCCGTCGCTTTCCCCGTGTAGTCCTCGGAGAAACGAAGGCGGGCCACGTCGCCGAAGGACGCACCGCCCAGGAGCCGCTGGTTCGCCGTGATCGGGACGGGGTTCGTCGAGCCCGGCACGAGGAGCCACATCCGATCGCGCTTCGTGAGGACTTTTCTCCCGCCGTTCTTGCCGCCCCGGAACACGATGAGACTCTGGTCGCGCCCCTTCACGTAAACGTCGAAGTCCGCGTGGCCGGTCTCCTTCCCGTCGACGACCTGCGTCGCGCGAGCGGTGATGATCGCCTCCGCGAAAACGTTGCGCGTCGCGTCCACCGCGGCGAGGAGCGCCTGCACGTCGGCGGGCGTCTGGCCGCGCGCCGGCAGCGCGGCGAACAACAGAAAGAAGGCGGCGGCTTTCATGCTGCCTTCAACATCGCCCGGGAAGCGGATGTTCCCCCCTAGACGTGGGCGAGCGCCTCCACGATCGGCGTCCGCGAAGCCCGACGCGAGGGGAACCAGGAGGCCGCGACCATCGTGGCGACCATCGTGACGAATCCGGCCGCGTACGCGAGCGGGTAGAGGCGGACGTCGAGAGGGATCCCATGACTCGCGCCCGGCGGCGGAGGAAGGATGAGGCCCGAGGCGTTCAGGACCGCTCGAATGACGAGCGCGAGGAGAGCCCCCGCGAGACAGCCCGCGACCGCGAGGACGGCGCCCTCGGCGAGAAACATCGCCTGGATCCGCGCCGGCCGCGTGCCGATCGCGCGCAGCGTTCCGATCTCGCGCGTCCGCTCCGTGACCGACATCGTCATCACGATCGCGGCCGACAGGATGACGATCACGATCAGCACCGCGCCCACGAAGCCGAAGATCCCGATGTAGAGGAGCTTCACCTGGCGGTAGAAGACGGCGAGGTCTTCCCACCGGCGGACGGCAACCGAGTAACCGGCCGCGTTCAGCGCGCCCTCGAGCCGGGCGGCGACGACCGCTTCGTCCGCGCCGGGTCGAAGGTAGAGGACGAGCTTCGAGACCGTTCCGGGCGTCTCGAGAAGGCGCGCCACCAGGCCGAGCCCGGCCGCGAGGTAACGGTCGTTCAGCTCCTTGATGAGCACGTCGACGAGGCCCGTCACGACGCCGTCGACCGCGTTCAGCGACCCTTCGGGGGTCGTCGCCATCAGGGTAATGCGATCGCCCGTCTTCGCGCCGATCGCCGCGGCCAGGCCGGTGCCGAGCACGACCTCCTCGGCGTCCGGGCTCGACAGGTAATTTCCGGCAACCACGAGCTCCCGCGCGAGGGAGGCCGAGCTCTCGGGTCCCGGATCGACTCCCAGGCCGAGAAAGGGTACCGATTTCGTCCCGTTCGTCGCGAGCCCGACAAACTCGACGCGGGGCAGGACCGCTTCGACCGCGGGGTCGGCGGCCGCGACGGCCCGCGCGCGCGCGGCGTCCTTCAGGCCGAACTCGAGGGTCGCCTGCTCGGTGCCGCTCACGGCGCGGCGGTCCACCGCCTGAAGGTGGCCGATCGAGCGGATCGTCCCTTCCTTCAAGCCCTCGAAGGATTGGAAGACGAAACCGCCGGCGAGCGCGAAGGCCGCGAACCCGAAGGCGACGACCGATCCCATGAGAAGCGTGCGGCGTTTCTGCCGGACGAGGTTGCGCCAGCCCAATGCGAAGGGGTTCATGACGCGAGGCCTGTATCTCTTGTCGCGGCGGCTCGACGCCGCCGGAAGGGAGTAAGGGGCCGGCGGGCAACATCCCATGGCCCTTGCGCTTGGTCGCGGCGACTCGAGGTCGTCATTTCCGATCCTCGACGATGCGTCCATCCTGCAGTGACAGGACCCGCCGCGCGCGCGCCACCACCCGGGGGTCGTGCGTGGCGAAAACGAAGGCGACGCCTCGCTCCTCGTTCAGCCCCCGC
>DASRPJ010000284.1:0-8193 GCA_035646435.1 Thermoanaerobaculia bacterium
GGCTTCGTCGCCGGCTGGTGTTACTGGGTCAACAACCTCTTCTACTACCCGTCGCTCGCGCTCGCGACCGCCGGAATGGGACTCTACGTCTTCGGCACGAAGTACGCGCACCTGGAGCAGAGCCGCGTCTACGGGATGATCGGCTCCCTCGTGCTGATCGGGATCGCGGTCGCCGCGAGCGTCGTCGGCTGGCGCTCCGGCAAGTGGCTGCAGAATGTCGGAGGGGCGGCAAACTGGCTCCCCATCGTGTTCCTGCTCGTGATCGCCGTGCTGACCGTCCAGCGATTTGGTCCCGCGAACCCGATCTCCTTTGCGTCCCTCCTGCCGCGCCTCTCGGACCTCGCGCTCGTCCTCGCTTTTTCGAAGATGTGCTTCGCCTTCGCGGGCTTCGAGCTCGCTCCGATCGTCTCGGAGGAGATCGTCGAGCCGCGCCGGACGATCCCGCGCGCGATTTTCCTCTCCGCGATCTCGATCGCGTTCGTCTACCTCGCGGGGACCCTCGCCCTCCTCGTCGCGCTCCCCACCGCAGAGACGTCGATCGTCACCGGGATCAATCAGGCGGTCACGACCGCCGGTTCCCGCGTCGGACTCGACTACCTCGGCGCGCCGACCGCGCTCCTCATGTGGGTCGCCGGCCTCGGCGCGCTCGTTGCTTGGTTCGCGGGGAATGGCCGGCTCCTCTTCGTCGCGGGTCTGGACCGGTACCTCCCTCCGGCGTTCACCCGGATTCATCCGCGGTGGAACACGCCCGCGCTCGCGCTCCTCGTCCAGGGCGCGCTCGCCATCGTTTTCACCGTGCTCGCGACGGGCGGGTCGAGCGTCAAGAACGCCTACCTGTTCTTCGCGGACTTCACGCTCGTGCTCTACTTCATCCCCTATCTCTACATGTTTGCGTCCGGCATCGTCCTGCGGCGGGAGGTCGCGCGCGCACCCGGCGCGGTGCCGATCCCCGGCGGCGCCGCTGGCAGCACCATCGTCAACGTGGCGGGGTTCGCCGTGACCGCCCTAGCGATCGTGCTCTCCTGCATTCCGCCGGCCGACGAGGAGCGCAAGTCGCTTCGGGTGTTTCTGCTCGTCGGAGGAGCGGTCGCCTTCGTCGCCATCGGCGTCGGCCTCTACGCGCTCGCGGTCCGGCGGGGACGGCGCGCGTGAGACGGATACTCGTCGCGGCCGCGGCCTTCGCGATCCTTCTCCCACCGGCACATGCCGACTCCCTGGCCGACCTGCGTGCCGCTCTCGAGCGCCTGCGCTCTCACGCTCCTCTGAAGGCGAGGATCCGGCAGGAGAACTCGGTCGACTACAAGGACGAGGGGCAGCGGCGAACGCGACAGGGCGGCGCGTCGATCGTCGCCGACGACGCCGGCACCGGCGGCCGGCTCTCTCTCGTCTACGACGCCGCGGTGCTCACCCAGGCGTCGCGCGAGCCCGCGGGGAGGCGCGATTCGCGCGGACCGGGTGACGCGGTCCGCGACCTCGATGCGATCCGCGTGCTCGGCTTCGTCCGTTCCGCCGAGCACCTTCTCGAAGCACTCGTCGGTGCGCGGCTCGTGTCGGAAAAGTCCGAGCCGCACGCCGGCCGACCGGCGCGCGCGCTCGAGCTGTCGCTTTCGGCGTTGCGCGGGCTCGACCGCGAGAAGGGGTTCAAGATCACGCGAATCGCGCGCATCTGGATCGACGCATCCGGTGTGCCGCTCGCTTCGGAGATCCGGACCGACACGGAAGTCCGCCGCCTCGTCTTCAAGGTCCGGTTCGACACGACGGAGAAGAACGATTACCTCGTCGCCCGCCGCCGTCTCGTGACGCGACGCCGCGAGACGACCAACCACTGGAAAGCGTGGATCATCGCCGAAGGCGCGAACCGGTCGGTGACGACCGTGGAGCCCCTGGAGTAGCGGTGGGGTCAGGCCTGAATCTCTGCGTCGGTTCGATTGATGCAGGAATTCAGGCCTGACCCCGTCTGATAGATTCGCCGGCCCGGAGGTCGTCCCTTGCTCCCTGATTTCCGCAACGAGCCGCTCACCGATTTCTCTCTCGAAGCGAACCGCGGCGCGTTCCAGGCGGCGCTCGCGAGGGTGGAGGCGCGCCTTCCGATCGAGGGCAAGAACCGGATCGGCGGGAAAGAGGTCGGGGCGTCGAAGCACTTCGAGTCGGTGAACCCCTGCGACCGCAAGCAGGTCATCGGCCGCTTCCCGCAGGGGACGAAGGACGACGCGGAGCGCGCGGTCGAAGCTGCCGCGGCGGCCTTCCCCGCCTGGTCGCGCGTTCCTCCCGAGGAGCGGTCGGCGCTCCTGCTTCGGATCTCGGCGATCTTTCGCAAGCGCAAGCACGAGTTCTCCGCGATGATGGTCCTCGAGGAAGCGAAGTCGTGGGCGGAGGCGGACGCGGACACCGCCGAGGCGATCGACTTCTGCGAGTTCTACGCGCGGGAGATGGAGCGCCTCGCGCAGCCGCAGCCGCTGACGCCGTACCCGGGCGAGAAGAACGACCTCGAGTTCATCCCGCTCGGCGTGTGCGCCGTGATCCCGCCCTGGAACTTCCCGCTCGCGATCCTGTGCGGGATGGCGACGGCGGCGCTCGTGACGGGCAACACCGTCGTCCTGAAGCCTTCTTCCGACGCCGCCGCGATCGCGACGATGTTCCTCGAGGCGTGCGAGGAGGCGGGCATCCCCGACGGCGCCCTGAACTTCGTCACGGGCCCGGGCTCGACGGTCGGTAACGTGCTCGTCGAGCACCCGAAGACGCGGATGATCGCGTTCACGGGCTCGCGCGACGTGGGACTCCAGATCAGCGAGAAGGCGGGGCGTGTCGCGCCGGGGCAGATCTGGATCAAGCGGGCGATCCTCGAGATGGGAGGCAAGGACTTCATCCTCGTGGACGAGACCGCCGACATCGACGAAGCGGCCAATGGCGTCGTGGCGGCCGCGTTCGGTTTCCAGGGACAGAAGTGCTCCGCCTGCTCGCGCCTCATCGTTCACGAGAAGGTCCACGACGAGCTCCTCGCGAAGATCGTCGCGAAGACGAAGACGCTGACCGTCGGCGACGTCCGCGATCCGGACAACGCGGTGGGAGCGGTCATCAATGCCGGCGCGCAGAAGAGGATCCTCGAGTACGTCGAGCTGGGCCGCAAGGAGGGGCGCATAGTCGCCGGCGGCGAGGCAGGCCCGGAAGACGGCTTCTTCGTGATGCCGACGATCGTCGACGGCGTGAAACGCGACGCCCGTCTCGCCCGGGAGGAGATCTTCGGCCCCGTCCTCGCGGTCCTGACGGTCAAGGACTTCGACGAGGGGATCGCCGTCGCCAACGACACCGAGTACGGCCTGACGGGCTCGCTCTACTCGCGCGACCGCGACCGGCTCGCGCGCGGAAAGCGCGAGCTCTTCTGCGGGAACCTGTATCTGAACCGCAAGTGCACGGGCGCGCTCGTCGGCGTGCATCCGTTCGGCGGCTTCAACATGTCGGGGACGGACTCGAAGGCGGGCGGCCGCGAGTACCTGTATCTCTTCACGCAGGCGAAGGCGATCTCCGAAAAGCTGTGAGCCGGGCCCCCGTCTCAACGAGCGCCTCCTCGTCGTCGTCGGTTCCCTCTCCGTCGCACCGGTTCGACCGCGTCGGTTTCTCGGAGATCGTCCAGGTCCGCAATCGCGTCATGGAGCTCCTCGCGGCCGGTCACAAGGTGCACCGGTTCGAAGGGGGCGAGCCGTACATGCCGACGCCCGACGCGATCAAAGCGGCGATGACGAGGGCGCTCGAGAGGAACCAGACGCGCTACGCGCCATCCTCCGGGATCCCCGAGCTGCGGCACGCGGTTCTCGAGAAGGTGCGTCGCCGGAACCGGATTCCCGCCGACGACGAGAGCGCGATCGTCGTGAGCGGCGGCATGCACGGACTCTTCGCGGCCTTCTCGACCCTTCTCGATCCGGGCGACGAAGTCCTCACGTTCTCGCCGTACTGGACTCCCGTCGTCGACGTGATCACGTGGAACGGCGGCACGCCCATTCTCGTTCCGACCGAGCGCGCGCGCGCGAAGGGAATTTCGGCGACGCTCGCGCGGCTCGTGACCCCCAGGACGAAGGTCCTCTACTGGAACTCGCCGGTCAACCCGACGGGCGAGGTGTTCACGCGCCGCGAGGTCGAGGAAGTCTGCGCGTTCGTGGCGGGGAGCGGGCTCGCGGTCGTTTCCGACGAGGCCTACGAGGACCTCATCTACGAAGGGGAAGGGCACGTCTCGCCGGCGTCGCTGCCCGGGATGTACGAGAGGACCCTGTCGGTCTTCACCCTGTCGAAGAGCTACTCGATGACCGGGTGGCGCGCCGGATACGTCATCGCGCCCGAGCGCTACCAGTCGGCGATGCGCACTGCCGTTCTCTACTCGATCAACGGCGTCTCGACGCCGACGCAGTGGGCGGCGCTCGAGGCCCTCTCGCTCGACCCCGCGTTCCTGGAGGAGTGGAAGGCCGGCTACCGCAAGCGGCGCGACCAGCTCGCGGCGGGTCTGCGCGCGGCCGGATTCGAGGTCGAGGTCCCGCGGGCCGCGCTCTACCTCTTTCCGAAGATCCCCGCGGCCCTCGGAACGGATTCGCGCGCGGCCGCGGCGCTTCTCCTGGACACCGCGCGAGTCGCGACGGTGCCCGGGCTCGTCTTCGGCCCGGAAGGGGAAGGACACCTGCGTTTCTCGTTCTCCGTGCCCGAGGAGACGATCGCCGCGGGGGTGGAAGCGCTGGGGTCAGGTCTCCACTTACCACTTTGACCTCCAAAAGCTGAGCCGATTGGAGCTTTCGGCTCCAACCCCTATCCCGTCTTAATAATCCGTCCCCCCGCGAGACAACTAGTTGTGGAGAGATGGCGAGACCGCTCCGCCTCGAGTTCCCGGGGGCGCTTTACCACGTCATGAGTCGTGGTCACGAGAAATCCTCCATCTTCCGAGATCGCCGCGATCGCCGCACGTTCCTCGCCATCCTGGCGGCGGTCATCCGAAGGGAGCGTTGGCTCCTTCACTCGTATTGCCTGCTCGGCAACCACTACCATCTCCTTCTCGAGACTCCGCTCGGAAAGTTGTCGCGCGGGATGCACGCGTTGAACGCGCTCTATTCACAGAGGTTCAACCGCCGCCACGAACGCTGCGGCCATCTCTTTGAGGGCCGCTTCAAGGCACTGCACGTCGAGAAGGAGTCGCACCTGCTCGAACTGCACCGCTACATCGTCCTGAATCCGGTTCGGGCTGGCCTCGTCGCGCGGCCGGAGGAGTGGGTTTGGAGCAGCTATCGGGCGACGTGCGGTCAGGGGATCGCTCCACCCTGGCTCGAGGTCGAGTGGACACTCGCGCAGTTCGCGCGGGACCGCGAGACCGCCGTGAACTCTTACGTCCGATTCGTCCTGAGCGCTGTAAAGAAAACCAGCGATCCCCCGGTAACCGGACAGGTCTACGTCGGCTCCCCCGCGTTCGTCGCCGACATTGCGCGCCGCTTGGGACCCCGAACTCCCGATAGTGAGATTCCGATGGTCCAGCAACGACCCGTCCCACCGACACTCGACGACGTCCGCTCGACCGTCTGCACGGAGTGGAACGTCCCGGTCCACGTGCTCTCCCGACCGCGTACGAGCGAACCCAAAGTCGCGGCGATCTACCTCGCCGCGAAGCTGACGGGTCTCGCAAAACGCGAAATCGGCGGGGCGTTCGGTGTAAAGCGAGGGCGGGTCAGCAACGTGATCAGCGAGGTGGAGCGGGGACGCTACACACCCTTGCGGGACCGACTTCGGTCCCTGGAGGAGATTATTAATGCCGGGCCGAGCCGTCACTCGGAAACCGCTGAGCCGAGGGAGGTTTGAGGCCTTAGTGGTAAGTGGAGACCTGACCCCCTATCTCCGATAGGCCTCGGGGCGGCGGTCTTCCAGCGCGGGGAACCGGGCACGCAGCTTCTTCACGACGTCGGGGTCGACGTCACTGAATACCACCTGCTCGCGGTCGTCGGCCTCCACCAGGGTGTCGCCGAGGGGGGCGATCGCCGCGGAGTCGCCGGCGTAGTGGAGACCATTGCCGTCGCCGGCGCGGTTGACGCCGACGACGTACGCCTGGTTCTCGATGGCCCGCGCGCGCAGGAGCGTCCGCCAGTGCTCGCGGCGTTGATCCGGCCAGTTCGCCACGACGACGAAGAGGTCCGTGTCCTCCGCCGCCGTCCGGAACGGCTCGGGGAAGCGCAGGTCGTAGCAGACGAGCGGGGTCACTCGCACGCCCTCGACCTCCGCGGTCACGACGCGTTCGCCCGCGGCGTAGACGCGGTCCTCGCCCGCGTACGAGAACGGGTGGATCTTCGCGTAGCGCACGACCTCGCCCGCGGGCGAGACGAGCATCGCCATGTTCCGCGGCGCGGGCTCCCCCGCCTCGGGGACGCTCGCGAGGACCCAGAGTCGCAGGCGCCGCGCCTCCTCCCGAAGGAACGTCTCCGACGCGCCGCCGGGCGGCTGCGCGATGCGCGCGGCTTCCATGGAGAAGCCGGTCGAGAACATCTCGGGAAGGACGGCGAGCGCGGCCCCTCCCTCCTTCGCCGCCGAGAGATGCCGCGCGGCGCGCCGATGGTTCTCGGCGACGTCCTCCCACGCGAGGTCCATCTGGATGAGGGCGACTCTCAATCGTTCCTCACCCTGACGCTCGCCCCGATGGCGAGAGGGAAGCGAGCCTCTCCACCGCCGCCTCGAGCGTCCGGCGCTCTTTGCAGAACGCGAACCGCACGTAGCCGAGGCCCTTCGGGGGCTTGTCGTAGAACGCCGACGGCGGGATCGCCGCGACGCCCACGTTCTCGATCAGGTGCCGGCAGAAGGCGACGTCGTCCTCGAAGCCGAAGCGGCGGAAGTCCGCGCACACGTAGTACGTCCCCGCGGGCGGCCGCACGGCGAACCCGATCCTCGCGAGCTCGGCGACGAGGTAGTCCCGCCGCGCGCGGTATCCCGCGAGCAGGCCCTCGTAGTACTCCGGACCCGCGGACAGCGCGCAGGCCGCGCCGTGCTGCAGCGGAGTCGCCGTCGCGAACGTGATGAACTGGTGCGCCGCCCGCACCGCCGCCGACAGCTCCGGCGACGCCATCGCCCACCCGATCTTCCATCCGGTCAGCGAGAACGTCTTGCCGAAGCTCGAGATCGTGATCGTGCGGTCCCGCATCCCCGGGACTCCAGCCATCGGGACGTGGCGCCCCTCGTACACCATGTGCTCGTAGACCTCGTCGGTGATGCAGACGAGGTCCCGCTCGATGCAAAGGCGCGCGATCGCCTCGAGCTCCTCCCGCGAGAAGACCTTGCCGGTCGGATTGTGCGGGGTGTTGACGAGGATGGCGCGCGTCCGAGCGTTCACGGCGCGCTCCACGGCGGCGAGGTCGAATCCCCACTCCGGCGCCTCGAGCGTCACGAACCTCGGGACCGCCCCCGCCATCCGGACGCTCGCCTTGTAAGAGTCGTAGTAGGGCTCGAACATCACGACCTCGTCGTCGGGGTCGCAGATGCCCTGGATGGTCGCGAAGATCGCCTCGGTCGCGCCGGAGGTGACGGTGATCTCGTCGCCGGCGCGGTACTCGAGGCCGTAGTCGCGCCGGTACTTCGCGGCGAGCGCGTCGTGGATCTCCGGAATCCCGGTCATGCGCGCGTACTGGCCTCGGCCGGCGCGGACCGCGGCGACGGCCGCCTCCTTGACGAAATCGGGCCCGTCGAAGTCCGGAAAACCCTGCGCGAGGTTGATCGCGCCGTGCTCGACGGCGAGCCGCGTCATCTCGGTGAAGATGGTCGTGCCGAAGCCCGCGAGCCGCCGGGCCGGGAGGGGACGCATATAAGAGGATGATACGGCGCGCCTCGGAGCGGGCCTAGATTCCTCGTCGCTCCGCTCCTCGGAATGACAGAAGACGCCGCTCCTCGGAATGACAGAAGAACGCCGCTCCTCGGGATGACCGAAGACGCCGCCATCCCGAGCCCTCCGCCGTTCTGTCATCCCGAGCGAAGCGAGGGATCTGGTCCCTCTTCCGGGAGAGAGACCAGATTCCTCGTCGCTCCGCTCCTCGGAATGACAGAAGACGCCGCTCCTCGGAATGACAGAAGACGCCGCCATCCCGAGCCCTCCGCCGTCTTGTCATCCCGAGCGAAGCGAGGGATCTGGTCCCTCTTCCGGGAGAGAGACCAGATTCCTCGTCGCTCCGCTCCTCGGAATGACAGAAG
>DASRPJ010000285.1:0-7932 GCA_035646435.1 Thermoanaerobaculia bacterium
TAGTTGAACACGGTGTCGCGGAAGTACTCGATCGTCCCGCCGAGCGCGAGCACAGCCTGACCGATGTGGACGATCTCCGCCGCGCTCTCGCCGATGACGTGTACGCCAAGGAGCTTCAGCGTCTTCGGATCGAAGAGGATCTTCAGCAGCCCCACCTCGGTCCCGAGCATCTGGCCCTTCGCGAGCTCGTCGAACTTCGACACCCCGATTTCGTACGGAATCTTCGCGGCGGTGAGCTCCTGCTCCGTCTTCCCGACCGTCGAGATCTCCGGGATCGTGTAGATCCCGAAGGGAATCGCCTCCCGCCGGCTCCGGCAGTACGCGCCGAACATGTGACACGAGGCGAGACGCCCCTGTTCCATCGAGGTCGAAGCGAGCGCCGGGAAGCCGATCACGTCGCCGGCCGCGTAGACGTGCGGCGTCGACGTCTGGAAGAACTCGTTGACTTCCAGCCGGCCGCGCGCGTCCGCCGTGAGCCCAGCGGCCTCCAGGTTCAGCAGGTCGGCGTTGGTCTGACGGCCGACCGTGTAGAGGAGCGTGTCGCCGTGGACGCGTTTTCCGCTCTCGAGGTTGGCGATGACGCGGTCCTTCTCGTCTCTTTCGACGGAGATGACCTTCTCGCCGAGCCGGAAGACGGCGCCGCGCTCCCTCATGAAGTGCTGCAGGGTCTCGACGATCTCGCGGTCGACGAAGTCGAGGATCGTGGGGCTCTGCTCGATGATCGTGACCTCGACGTTCAGCGCGGTGATCATCGACGCGTACTCGAGACCGATGACACCGGCCCCGACGACGATGAGGTCGCGCGGGAAACGCTCCAGCCGGATCAGCTGGTCCGAGTCGATCACGCGCGCCCCGTCGAGGAGGACCGTCGGGCTGTGCGCCGGCCGCGTCCCGCACGCGATGAGCACGTGCGCAGCGGTGAGCCGGCTCGCCCCCGTGGCGCCCTGCACTTCGAGCGTGTGCGGATCGAGGAACCGGGCCGTGCCCGGCACCACCTCGACGTGGTTACGCTTCAGTTGCGCGCGGATGACGTCCACTTCGCGGGCGAGCACCGCCTGCACCCGGAAGGCGAGGTCCGAGACGGAGATCTCGTCCTTGACCGCGTAGTCGCGCCCGTAGAAGGTGCGCTCCCGGAATCCGGAGAGGTAGAGGATCCCTTCGCGCAGCGTCTTGGAGGGGATCGTTCCGGTGTGGATGCAGACGCCGCCGATCATCTCCTTGCGGTCGACGATCGCGACCCGCTTGCCGAGCTTTGCCGCCGCGATCGCGCCCTTCTGTCCCGCCGGGCCGGAACCGATCACGACGAGGTCGTACGGGGCGGAGAGGTTCGAGCTGTTCGGTTGCACGCGGGGAGCTTAGCCTCTACGGCAAAGGCCTCGAAAGCGCCCGGCGCCCTCCCCGGACCGGGCACGCTTCTTGTTCATGGAATGATCCAGCGACATGACTTTGAAGGACCTCCTCCTGCGCCCGTTCAAAAAGGACGACACGGCAAGTCCGGCGGACAATCCCGTCGAGGGCAAACGGAAGGAGCCCCGGACCGGGACGATCGGAAAGTACGACATCGTCGAAAAGATCGGGTCGGGAGGCTTCGGGACCGTCTACAAGGCGTGGGATCCCCTGATCAAGCGGCACGTCGCCATCAAGACCTGCGAGGTCGGCAGCAAGGACATCCGGACCCGGTTCTTCCGGGAAGCCCAGCTCGCCGGAGGGTTGCAGCACCCCAACATCACGCTCGTCTACGAGTTCGGCTTCGAGGGGGACGTCCCCTTTCTCGTCCAGGAGTTCCTTCCCGGCGAGGATCTGGACCGCATGATCAAGGCGGGCACGCCGATTCCCCTGCAGGACAAGCTCAAGATCATGCTCGGGATCGCCTTCGGGCTCGAGTACGCGCACAAAGCGGGGGTGATGCACCGCGACATCAAGCCCGCCAACGTGCGGGTTCTCGGCAACCAGTCCGTGAAGATCATGGACTTCGGGATCGCGAAGTCCGTGGACCCGTCGGGTGACATCACGATGACCGGCATAACCGTGGGCTCCTCGTCCTACATGTCTCCGGAGCAGATCGGCGGCGACTCCATCGACTTCCGAACCGACATCTTCTCCTTCGGGGTGCTCGCCTACGAGCTCCTGAGTCACCGGAAGCCCTTCCGCAACGAGAACCTGTTCCTTCTCCTCGAGCAGATCGTCAAGGAGGATCCGGTCCCCCTCGCCGAGATCGCACCCGACCTCCCGCCGGCGCTCGTGGAGGTCGTCGAGAAGGCCATGGCGAAGCGGCCGGAAGACCGCTTCGCGACGGCGAAGGACCTCCGCAACGCCCTCATCGGCGTGCAGCAGCAGATTCCCTTGAGCGACACCGCGGCCGGGCGCCTGCACACCGTGCGCCTCCCCGGAGACGATTCCGTGCGCTTGCGCGCGCTCGAGCGGCTCGAGGTCCTCGATACGGAACCGGAGCTCGCCTTCGACGACCTGGCCCGGCTGGCCGCCGAGGTCTGCGGCGCCCCCTTCGCCATCGTGTCGTTCGTGGACGAGAAACGGGAGTGGTTCAAGGCGAGCATCGGGATCAAAACGCGCGAGGTGCCCCGCGACGTCGCCTTCGGCGCGAAGACGATCCGCCATCGCGACGTCCTCGAGCTCCCCGATGCTTCCGGCGACGAGCGGTTCGCCGCGAACCCCCTGGTCGCCGCCGATCCGAACCTCCGCTTCTACGCGGGAGCGCCGCTGATAACGGGGGAGGGATTCCCCGTCGGTACCCTCGCCGTCCTCGACGTCGTTCCCCGGGAGCTTTCCCGCGGGCAGCTGGAAAGTCTTCGCTCTCTCGCCCGCCAGGTCGTCGCGCAGCTGGAGCTTCGCCGCCTCCGGCGCTCCGATCGGGAGCAATCGGGGGAGAAGCTCATGCTGGAAGCGGCCGGTCTCGGAGACGACAGCGGGACCGCCCCTTCCGCGGAGAAGGTGCAATGACGAAAAAGACGGCCCGAGTGTTCGTCGTCGACGACGACGAGGCGCTGCTCGGAGCGCTCGGGGGACTCCTCGAGTCCGAAGGCTACGAGGTCGTGACCGCCCGGAACGGAAAAGAGGCGATGGAAAAGCTCGCGACCATGCCGACGCCCGGCGTGATCCTCCTCGACCTGAAGATGCCCGTGATGGACGGCTGGCAGTTCCTCGCGGCGCGCGCGGCCGAGTCTCGCGCCCCGCTCGTTCCGATCGTGCTGCTCTCCGGACTCTCGTTCATCCCGAATGCGCCCGGAGTGGCGGACTTTCTCACCAAGCCGATCGACCCGACGAGGCTTCTCGCGTGCGTGCGCCGGTTCTGCGGCGAGCCCGTCCGGGAGAAAGAGACTCACAAGCGGCCGGAGCAGCGCACCTAGAGGCCGCACCGGCCGATTACTGCTCCGGGACCGTCGGCGTCTTCTCGACCTCCCCGGTCATGGGGACAAAGCGTACGGGGAGGATGTCCTTCTCGGTGATCCGGCCGTCGGCGGACTTCCGAAAGACCTTGAGCTCCTGGAAGAAGCCGCCGACGGGGATCACCATGACGCCTCCCGGAGCGAGCTGATCGAGGAGGGGCTGGGGGATCCGCTCCGGGGCCGCCGTGACGATGATGCCGTCGAAAGGCGCGTGCTCGGGCCAGCCGCGGTAGCCGTCCCCTTCGCGCACGGTGACGTTGCCGTAACCGAGCTCCTTCATCCGGCTCTCGGCGAGCCGGGCGAGCTCGGGAACGATCTCGATCGTGTAGACGTGGTCCGCGAGCTCCGCCAGCACCGCGCTCTGGTAACCCGAGCCGGTCCCGATCTCGAGCACGCGCGACGAGGGCGCGAGCTCGAGGAGCTCCGTCATGAGCGCGACGATGTAGGGCTGGGAGATCGTCTGGTTCCCGGGGATCGGAAGAGGATGATCCTCGTACGCCTCCGCGCGCTGAGCGTCGTCGACGAAGCGGTGTCTCGGGACCTTTCGCATCGCGGCGAGCACTCGTGGGTCTCGCACGCCCCGAGCGACGATCTGGGTCTCCACCATGCGGCTCCGCCGTTCGGCGTCCGCATCCGATGGGAGGGCGGTCACGCGCGGGCCGTCCGCCGCCCGGCCGTCGCACGCGGTCGCCGCCACGATCGTCGCAAGGAGGAGCGCGGCCGCATGCTTCACGGGCCGGACCCCGCGGCGCCCGCCGGAGACCAGGCGACGCGGCCGTTCACGACCGTCAGGACGACGGGGATGTTCGGGATCTCCGCCTCCGGAGCGGTCATCGGATCGTTCGCGAAAACGGTGAGGTCCGCGGCGAAACCCTCGGCGATCTTCCCCCGACTCCCCTCCTCGAAGGCCGCCCAGGCCGCGTCCGAAGTGAACAGCGCGAGGGCCTCGGCCCTCGTCAGTCGCTCCGAAGCCCTCCAGCCGCCCGCGGGCCGACCCGCCAGGTCCTTGCGCGTCACCGCGGAGTAGAAGCCGTGCAGGGGGTTCTCCGACTCGACCGGGAAGTCGCTTCCTCCTGCCAGGCGCGCGCCGGCGCTCTTCAGGCTCCGCCAGGCATAGGCGCCGGCGATTCTCCGAGCGCCGACCCGGGCTTCCGCCCACGGCATGTCCGAAGTCGCGTGGACCGGCTGCATGGACGCGATCACGTTTTCGCGGCCGAAACGCGGCACGTCGTCGGGCGCGACGACCTGCGCATGCTCGATTCGCGGCCGCCACCTTCCCCCGTCCGAGGCCGAAGCGCCCGCCGCCTTTCGAAAAGCGTCCAGGGAGATCCGGTTCCCGCGGTCGCCGATCGCGTGAATCCACAGCTGCCAGCCGTTCTTGCGCGCGTCCCGCGCGATCTCTTCCAGCCGATCCGCCGGGGTGACGAGGAGCCCCCGCTTGCCGGGCTCGTCCGCGTAGTCCGCGAAGAGCGCCGCGCCGCGGCTGCCCAGGGCCCCGTCCGCGTACGCCTTGATGGCGCGCACCGTCAAGAACCGGCTCCCGCCGCCGACCTGCACGCCCTTCGCGAAGGACGCCGCGAGCGCCGCGGGCTCCGGTGAGACCGTGGCGTAGACGCGCAGAGGAAGGGCGCCTTCCTCGGCGAGGCGCTCCAGCGCCGCGATCTCTTGCGCCGCGTAACCCGACGCGTCCTGCACCTGGGTCAGGCCCACCCGCACGCACGCCCGACCGGCCGCGGCGAAACGCCGCGCCGCGTCCGCGGGCGACGCGGAGGGGATGACCTTGTCCAGGAGATCCATCGCGTTGTCGACGAGCACCCCGGATGGCGTCCCGTCGGATCGCCGAAGGATCCGCCCTCCGTCCGGATCGGGCGTTTCCTTTCCGATTCCCGCGGCCGAAAGCGCAGGCGTATTCACCCAGAGCGCGTGGCCGTCCACCCGGCGCGCCGCGACGGGTCGCGTGGAAACGACGGCGTCCAGATCGCGGGCATCCGGGAAGGACTTGCCCGGCCAGAGGTTCTGGTCCCAGCCGCGCCCCTCGACCCAGCTTCCGGCGGGAAGCTTCGACGCGAGGTCCGCAATCCGGCGCGCTGCGTCGGCGGCGTCCGCCGCGCCCCGGAGGTTCGCGACCTCGAGCGACTTGCCGAGCCCGAGGAGGTGGCCGTGCGCGTCCGCCCAGCCCGGGAAGACGAACGCGCCGGCGAGGTCGATCCGCTTCGCGCCGCCGGCGAGCCGGCGCGCCCGGGAGGAGTCCCCGACGAACGCGATCTTGCCGTCCTTCGCGAGTACGGCGAGCTTGCGAGGCTTCGCCGTCGCCGAAACGTAGACGGTCGCGTTCTCGAGGAGGAGCGCGGGAGCCGTTTCGGGGGTCGCGAGGCGAGTCAGAAGTGCAATTCCGACGAGGAGCACGAAAGCGAGTTTAGCGCGGCTGCCCGCAAGGCCGCGGGGCTCGCCGCTTCACGTCTTACGTCTCGCGTCTCACGATCAGAAGCGTCTGATCGTCGTACTGCGGCATTCCCTGCGCGAAATCGAGAACGGCGCCGAACAGGCGGTCGGAGACTTCCCGCACCGGCAGCGACAGACCGCTCGTCAGCTCCTCCTCCAGCCGCTCGAGCCCGAACTCCTCCTCCTCGGCGTTCGACGCCTCGGTGAAGCCGTCCGTGTAGGCGCAGAGAAGATCTCCGCGCCCGAAGGAGACGCTTTCCTCGGTCCACGATCCGTTGGGTACGAGCCCGAGCGGCACGCCCGTCGCCGAGAGCCGCTCGATCCCACCCGACCGGCGGGCGAGGAGCGCGGGGTTGTGACCGGCGGAGACGTAGCGGAGCAGGTCGGATTCCGGCTCGAGAACGCCGAAGAAGAGCGTCAGGAACTTGTGCGTGGCGGAGAACCGTTGAAGGTGTTTGTCGATTCGAGAGACGAGCTCCACGATCGTCTCGGACGCGTCGATCTGGAGGTAGATCGCCGCGTGCACCGTCGAAACGAGCAGCGCCGCGGGGATTCCCTTCCCCGACACGTCGGCGACGACGAAGCCGAGCCGCCCACGCGTGAGAGGGAAGAAGTCGAAGTAGTCGCCTCCGACCTGGCGGGTGGGGAGCGTCGAGCCGGCGACCTCCAGCCCCGAAATGCGCGGGAGCTCGCGGGGGAGGAGCTGCCGCTGGATCGCGGCGGCGAGCTCGAGCTCCCGCTCGATGCGCTCTCTTTCGATCGCCTCGCGGTGAAGCCGGGTCGTATCGATCGCGGCCGCCGCCTGGTTGGCGAAGAGCGCCAGGAGACGCGCGTCTCCCGCAGTGAAGTCGAGCACGCGGCCGTCCCGCGACTCCTTGTCGGCCACCGCGAGAACCCCTAGGCGGCGACCCGGCATCGCGATCGGCACGACGAGGCACTTCTGGCAGTCCGACAGCTGGACTCCCGCGGTGGGGACCCGTGCCGCGTCGTTGTTTATGGCCGCTTCCCCCGCCGGGAGGTCCCACGTCCGGACCGCTTCGACCGGCAGGATGTCGCCGCCGACGCTCCTCGAAAGCGGCGGCGCGCCGCGCTCCCCGAACACGAGCAGAGTTCCCTTCCGGGCGTCGGTCAAGGAAATGGATCGGTACAGGACCTCGTCCGCGAGGGCCGAGATGTCGAGCTGCCCGGTGAGTGACAGGCCGAGGTCGTACAGAGACTCGAGCTCGAGAAGCCGGGCTTTGATCTCAAACTCCGCGTCCTTGACGAGCCGCGAGAGCCGGTTCGCGGCGAGCACCGCGCCGAAGAGGATCCCGAGACCGGCGGCGAGCTCGGTCGGGCCTTCCTCGTCCAGCCCCTCGAGCGCGAGGCACCCGTGGGTTTCCCCCTCCGCGTCGAGGGGAACCCACAGGCGGCCTCCCTGGTTTACGGCCGTCTCGAGGAAGAGGTCGGGCGGATCGTCCGACGCACCGCCCGGGTCCGAGTCGAAGGCGAGCTGCCAGCGGTCGCGCTCGCGCAGGTAGACCGCGGCGCGTCGCGCTCCGGCGAGCGCGAGCGCGGCGCCGGCGATGCGAGCCGGAAGCGGCTTCTCGGTCTCGATTCGCAGGGAAGAAAAGGCCTTCGCGAGCCCGTCGACGCCCGCATGGTTGCGCACGGCGGAGTCGCTCACGGCTGCCTCACGGCTCTCTCACGGCTTCCGGCCGGCGTCCCGATCCCGCCTCAGGCCGGGGTGCCGACGGCCTGGAGCGCCTCCTCCTCGGTCGGGTAAATCGCGGCGTACTGGGCGAGGCCCATGATCCGGAAGGTCTTGTCGATCGTCGGCGTGAGCCCGCAGAACGCGAGCACGGCCTTCCGCTCCATCACCTTCTCGAGGACCTCGATCAGGATCGAGATCCCGATCGAGTTGACGATGCGGGTCTTCTGCAGATTGAGAACGAGGGCCCGCGCCCCCTTGTCGAGCTCGACGTACGCTTCGCGAGCGATCTCCTCGCCCCCCTGGTTGTTGATGTATCCGTCAGTGGCCAGGACCGCCACGTCACCGCGCCGCTCGACCGAGACCTTGCAGGTTTCGCTCACTTGTACTTCCTCA
>DASRPJ010000286.1:0-5892 GCA_035646435.1 Thermoanaerobaculia bacterium
AGAGGACCGGGACGCCGCTCTCGTCATCGGAGATCCGGCGTTGAAGGCGCGGCTGAACGGCCACGTCGTTCTCGACCTCGCGGCCGAGTGGCGCGCGTTCTCCGGATACTCGTTCGTGTTCGCCTTCTGGGCGATGCGGCCCGGCGTGGCCGAAGAGGATGCGGCGCGAATCGTGACGGCCTCCCACGAGGCGGGTCGGCGCGAGTTCCCCGCGCTCGTCGCGGCGGAAGCGGCGCGGTCCGGCCTCCCGCAGGCCGTCGTCGAGGACTACCTGCGCCACTCGCTCCACTACGAGCTCGACGCCGACGACCTCGCGGGCCTCGATCTCTTCTACCGGCTGGCGGCGGAAGACGGTCTCATCGGGCGCCCGCGACCCCTCGACTTCGCGCGGCGTTCTTGAACGGTCCGCCGGGCCTTCCCGGGCGGCGGTGGATCCGGCCGGACGATGCGCCGGCGCTCCTTCTCGTGACCCTTGGCCTCGCGGCGAGGTTGCTGGCCGCCCGCCGTTCGTTCGTCCTTTCCGACGAGTCGATGCACCTCTATCTCGCGAGCCCCGAGAGCCTGCTCGAGGTCTACCGGTGGAGCCTCACGAACGCGCATCCGCCGCTCTTTTTCTTCCTCCTGAGTGCCTGGCAGCGCGTCGTGGGGGTCGGCTGGGAGCTCTGCCTGCTGCCGGCCTCCTTCGGGGCCGCTTTTCTCTGGGTGGCGTACCGGTGGGCGCGGTCGCTCTTCGGGCTGGCATCCTCTCTCGCGACGCTCGCCCTCCTCGCCTTCCTTCCTCAGCTCGTCCTCCTCTCGGCGGAGCTGCGCGGCTACTCCCTCGCGCTCCTCCTGGTTGCGGGCGCGCTCGCTGCGCTCGAACGGGGGATCCGCGAGGAGTCCCCCGGCTGGGTGGCGGTCTCCGGGGTCTCGATGGCGCTCGCTCTCGGCACGCACTACATGGCGCTTCGCTCCGCGATCGCGCTCTTCGCGTACGGAGCGGTCCGACTTCTCGCGCGGCGGTCGCCGGGTCTCCTCGTCCGCGTCTGGTCGGCGTCCCAGGCCGCGCTCGGGGCGCTCTTCCTCTTCTTCTACACGACCCACGTGTCGAAGCTGCGCGGGGGCGGCATGGAACGGCACGCCCAGACCGACTGGCTGCGCGCAGCGTATCTTCAGCCCGAGGAGGGCGTGCTCCCGTTCGTCCTTCGCCAGAGCGCGGCTCTCCTCCTCTTTCTCTTCACGTCGCCCGCCGGGGCGCTGATCGCTGCCGTTCTAGCGCTCGGCGGGCTCGCGCTCGCGGCGCGGGAAAGGCGCCCGGTGGCACTCCTTCTCGCCCTTCCCTTCGTTCTCGCCGCAGCCGGTGGGGTTCTCCGACTCTATCCCTATGGCGGGACGCGCCACTCGATCGACCTCGGGCTCTACGCTTCCGCCGCCTTCGGCATCGCCGTCGCGCGGGTCACCGGCGAGCGGCTCTGGGTCCCGCTCGTCCTCGCGGCCGTGCTCGCTCCGGCCGCGTTCGCGCTGGGGTGGTAGCCCTTAGAATGGACGGGATGACTGCGACCGGCGAGATCCTGGAGAGGACGCTGTCGGGCGAGCGCCTTTCGAGCGAGGACGCCGTGACCCTGCTCGCCGAGGGCCGCCTGCTCGAGCTCGGAACGGCGGCGAACGAGATCCGGA
The DNA here is from genome assembly GCA_035646435.1 of Thermoanaerobaculia bacterium. Classification (GTDB taxonomy): domain Bacteria; phylum Acidobacteriota; class Thermoanaerobaculia; order UBA5066; family Gp7-AA6; genus Gp7-AA6. The sequence goes on from DASRPJ010000286.1 coordinate 1,657, forward strand.
ACCGCCAGAACGACCCGGGGGTCGCGACGTACATCGTGGACCGCAACATCAACTACACGAACGTCTGCGTTTATCGCTGCAAGTTCTGCGCGTTCTACCGGCCGGACGCCGACCACCCGGAAGCCTACGTGCTGTCGTTCGACGAGATCGGGCGGAAGATCCAGGAGACGATCGACCTCGGCGGCACGGGCGTCCTCCTCCAGGGGGGCGTCCACGCCGACCTGCCGTTCTCGTTCTACGAGGACATGTTCCGCTTCATCCGGAACACCTTCCCGACGATCCACCTCCACGCGCTCTCCGCTCCCGAGATCTACTTCCTGAAGAAGGTGACGAAGTGGAGCATGCGCGACGTGATCGCGCGGCTCGCCGACGCGGGCCTCCAGTCGATCCCCGGGGGCGGCGCGGAGATCCTCGAGGACTCGGTGCGGCGGCGCGTGTGGTCGCTCACGAAGGTCCCGACCGACAAATGGGTCGACGTGCACGAGACCGCGCACTCGCTCGGAATGCGGACGACCGCGACGATGATGTTCGGGATCGACGAGACCTACGAGCAGAGGGTCGAGCACTTCCGCGTCGTGCGGGACCTCCAGGACCGCACGGGGGGCTTCACCGCCTGGATCCCGTGGACGTTCGTCGAGGAGAACACGGCCCTCGACGGAAAAGTCGCGACCGCGGGGGGGTTCGAGTACCTGAAGACCCTCGCCGTCAGCCGCCTGTACCTCGACAACGTCCGGCACGTGCAGGGCTCCTGGGTCACGCAGGGGCCGAAGATCGGCCAGACGTCGCTCGCCTTCGGCGCCGACGATCTCGGCTCGATCATGATCGAGGAAAACGTCGTCTACGCCGCGGGCGCGAGAAACCGGATGACTCAGGCGGAAATGCGCCGGCTCATCTCCGACGCCGGCTACGAACCGGCGCAGCGGCGCACGCTCTACGACGCGTGCGGCGACGCGTGCTGTGCCGCGCCGATCCCGGAGCCGAAGGAGCGCGCGGGCGCCCTGCCGGTCGTGGGCGGCGGGCTCGACTCGGCGGCCGCTTCGGCGTAGGCGGTAGCCGGCCGGAACCCGGATCCGCGCGCGCCCACTCCGCGCCGCTCCCAGCACGACCCCGTCCAGAACCCGATCAGGAAGAGCAGGACCCCCCCGACGGCGCGCAACAGCACGCGCGTGCGCCGGTGCTTCCAGGGCGGTTCCGCGCGGAACTGGACCCGTTCGGCGGCCGCGTGGCGCTGCTCGGCCTGGTAGGCGCGCAGGTCGAGAAGGAGGTCCGTCGCCGTCTGGTAACGGTAGGCCGGGTCCTTTTCGAGGGCGCGAAACACGAAGCCTCGAATCGACTCCGGGATCTCTTCGGTTTCCGGGTACTTCGCCGGGTCGTCCTTCAGAACGGCACCCATCGTCTCGACCATGGTCGGCCGGTCGTAGGCGCGCCGGCCGGTGAGCATCTCGTAGAAGACGGCGCCCAGCGAGAAGATGTCGGTCCGGAAGTCGATCGACTTTCCGCGCACCTGCTCGGGCGACATGTAGCCGGCCGTGCCCATGACGAACCCGGCGCTCGAGACGCCGCGAGCCGCGGCGTGGCGCGACGTGATGTCGCCGGGGCGCGGCCCGATCCTCGCGATCCCGAAGTCGAGGATCTTCGCGCGCCCGTCGTTCGTCAGAAAGATGTTCTCCGGCTTGATGTCGCGGTGGATGACGCCGCGCGCGTGCGCCGCGGCGAGGCCGTCCGCGATCTGACAGGCGATCTCGGCGGCTCGCATCGGGGCGAGCGGGCCGGCGCGCAGCCGGTCGGCCAGGTTCTCCCCTTCGAGGAGCTCGGTCACTGCGTACGGCGTTCCCCGGTGCTCTCCGGTGTCGTGGATGGAGAGGATGTTCGGGTGGTTGAGCGCCGCGACCGCGCGCGCCTCCCGTTCGAACCGCGCGAGGGTCTCGGCGTCGTTTGCGGCGGCTTCGGGCAGGACCTTCAGCGCGACTTCGCGCCCGAGCCGGTTGTCACGCGCGCGATAGACCTCGCCCATCCCGCCCTTGCCGAGCGGCGAAAGGATCTGGTAAGGGCCGAGCAGGTCGCCGGATGACAGTGTCAATCGGGGTCAAGAATATCCGGAAGGGCGCCGGGGTCCACACCCGGCGGCGGCTGCCTATACAATCCGCCGCGACCGAAAGGAGAGGAAACCATGGGCAAGCTCGGTCTGGGGTGCGTCGTCCTGGTGGTGATCATCGCCATCGTCATCGGCATCTCGATGATGGGGACCTACAACCGGCTCGTCGGGCTCGGCCAGGGTGTCGACACGCAGTGGGCGCAGGTCGAAAACGTCTATCAGAGGCGCGCCGACCTCATCCCGAATCTCGTGGCGACCGTCCGGGGCGCCGCCGACTTCGAGCGAAGCACTCTCGAAGCGGTCGTCCAGGCCCGGGCGTCCGTCGGGCGCGCGAACATCAGCCCGGGCGCCGCCCCCACCGACCCGGAGGCCATGGCCCGTTTCGAGGCGGCGCAGGGGTCTCTCGGCGCCGCGCTCCAGCGGTTGCTCGTGGTCGTCGAGCGGTACCCGGACCTCAAGGCGAACGCGAACTTCCAGCAGCTCCAGGCGCAGCTCGAGGGGACGGAAAACCGCATCACGGTGGAGCGGATGCGCTACAACGAGGTGGCGCAGGCGTACAACACGGCGCGGCTCCGGTTCCCGACCAACCTCTTCGCCGCGATGTTCGGCTTCAAGGAGAAGGCCTACTTCAAGGCCACGACGCCCGGAGCGGAGCGCGCGCCCGACGTGAACTTCGACTTCGGCCGGCCGGCGCCGGCGACCACGCCCTGAGGCGGAAAACGGAAGGTCGAACACGGGAGGCGGACTCGGGATGAGCCGGGCCGGCTCGCGACTCGCGGCCGTCTTCGCGCTCGCGGCGCTCGTTTCGGCGCAGGTCCTCGCCCAGGCCTCGGTCGACGCCGAGATTCCGGAGAAGCCGGCAAAGTACGTGACCGACCGCGCCGGGATCCTCGGATCCGAGCGCGTCAATTCGCTCTCGCTCGAGCTCGAGCAGTTCGAGAGGGAAACGTCGAACCAGATCCTCGTCTGGGTGGACCGGAAGGTGCCCGAGCGATTCACCCTCGAGGACTTCGCCGTTCGCGCCGCCGAGAAGTGGAAGGCCGGTCAGGCGAAGACCGACAACGGCGCGGTGCTCTTCGTCTTCGTCGACGATCGGAAGCTGCGGATCGAGGTCGGCTACGGCCTGGAAGGGGTGATCCCGGACGCCACGGCGAAGCAGATCATCGACGGCGAGATCGTCCCGCGGTTCCGCTCGGACGACTACCCCGGGGGCATCGAGGCGGGAGTGAACGCCCTCATGGCGGCGGCGAAGGGGGAGTACAAGGGGTCGGGCTCCACCGTCGCCGAGCGGTCCCGGAAGGGCCGCAACGACTTGAGCGGATGCATCATCCCCGGCCTCTTCATCCTGTTCTTCATCGTCCTCCCCGCCCTCGCGCGTCAGGGCTCCCGGAAGCGCCGGAGGACGTTCGGCGGGAGCGGCTGGTGGACCGGCATGGGCGGCGGAGGATGGTCCGGCGGCGGGGGCGGCTGGTCGGGCGGAGGAGGAGGGGGAGGCGGTTTCTCGGGCGGCGGCGGGTCCTTCGGAGGCGGCGGCGCCTCGGGGAGCTGGTGATGTCGTTCTTCTCGCAGCTCGACAACGACCGGATCGTGGCGGCGATCGCCGATGCGGAGCGGCGGAGCTCGGGAGAGATCCGGGTCCACGTCACCGGACGGAAGCCCGAGGACCTCGAGCAGCGCGCCCGGCGGCGCTTCGAGCTTCTCGGCATGACGAACACGGCGGACCGCAACGGCGTCCTCCTCTACATCGCTCCCGCGGTGCGGCGCTTTCAGATCCTCGGAGACTCGGGCATCCACGAGAAAGCGGGTCCCGACTTCTGGAAAGAGGTCGCCGCGGAGATGGAGGAGCGCTTCCGGCGCGGGGAGTTCACCGAGGGGATCGTTCAGGGCGTCGCGAAGGTAGGGGAAATCCTCGCGCGCCACTTCCCCCGCGCAAAAGCGGACCGGGACGAGCTGCCGGACGAGATCGACGAGGAGCACTAGGGTCCCGGACCCGCGCCGCCCTTCCTGTCATCCCGAGCGAAGCGAGGGATCTGTGCCCCTGTCGGAGAGGGAACCAGATTCCTCGTCGCTGCGCTCCTCGGAATGACAGGGAAAAGAAGATCCCTTCAGTCCTGTCAGTCCGGACGCCTGGCCCTTTCCTG
>DASRPJ010000287.1:0-6877 GCA_035646435.1 Thermoanaerobaculia bacterium
GTATCCTCGTTTTCGAATGAATCCCGGGGAAAAGTGGCGTTCCACCACGGTCATCTCCGTGCGCCACAACGGCAAGGTCGCCATGGCGTCCGACGGTCAGGTGACCCTCGGCACGACCATCATGAAGAAGACCGCCGCGAAGATCCGGCGGATCGCAGGGGGCGACGTGCTCGCAGGGTTCGCCGGCTCGTCGGCCGATGCGTTCTCCCTTTTTTCGCGCTTCGAGGCGAAGCTCGACGAGTACCGCGGGAACCTGGAGCGGGCGGCGATCGAGCTCGCGAAGGACTGGCGGACCGACAAGATGCTGCGCCAGCTCGAGGCGCTCCTGATCGTCGCCGACCGCAACAGCTCGCTCCTCGTGTCCGGCACCGGCGACCTGATCTCGCCGGAGGAGGGGATCCTCGCCGTCGGATCCGGCGGCCCGTACGCCCTCGCCGCCGCGCGGGCCCTCTTGAAGCACCGGGCGGACCTCTCCGCCGCCGAGATCTCGCGCGAAGCGCTGACGATCGCGTCGGCCATCGACATCTACACCAACGACAGCATCACGCTGGAGGAGCTCTGAGGTGGTCTTCATGATGCCGGGTGAGACGGTTCCGGGCGACGCGACCTCCACGGAGGCCGCCCCCGCTCCGGCGCGCCCGAGTCCGGACGGCGCGCGGACCCCGCGCGAAATCGTCGCGGAGCTCGACAAGTTCGTCATCGGGCAGGGCCGCGCCAAGCGCGCGGTCGCGATCGCGCTGCGCAACCGGTGGCGCCGGCAGCAGCTCGACCCCGAAATGTCGCGCGAGATCCTGCCGAAGAACATCCTCATGATCGGGCCGACCGGCGTCGGGAAGACCGAGATCGCGCGTCGTCTCGCGAGGCTCGCCGACGCGCCATTCATCAAGGTCGAAGCGTCGAAGTTCACCGAGGTCGGTTACGTCGGCCGCGACGTCGAGTCCATCATCCGCGACCTGACGGAGGTCGCCATTCAGATGGTCCGCGACGAGAAGACCGCGGAGATCCGAGACCGCGCCAAGGGACGCACCGAGCAGCGTCTCGTCGAGCTCCTGCTGCCGTCCTTCACCGACTCCGACATCGAAGAGGCACGCAACCGGATGAAGGAGATGCTTCGCGACGGCAAGCTCGAGGAGCGGCTCGTCGAGGTCGAGGTGATGGACAAGACCTTCCCCTCGTTCGAGATCGTCACGGACAAGGGCGTCGAGGAGATGGACATCAACGTCAAGGAGATGCTCCCGGGTCTCTTCGGCGGCAAGAAGAAGCGGCGCAAGACCTCCGTCAAGGACGCGCGCGAGATCCTCCAGGCGGAAGAGGAGGGACGCCTGATCGACGCCGGCCAGGTGGCCCGGGAGGCGGTCGAGCGGGCGCAGCAGTCCGGGATCGTGTTCTTGGACGAGATCGACAAGGTCGCCGGACGCGAGTCCGGCCGCAGCGGCCCGGACGTCTCGCGCGAAGGGGTCCAGCGCGACCTCCTCCCGATCGTCGAGGGCACCGTCGTCAACACCAAGTACGGCTTCGTCAAAACGGACCACGTCCTCTTCATCGCGGCCGGCGCGTTTCACGTCTCGAAGCCGTCCGACCTGATCCCGGAGCTCCAGGGCCGATTTCCGATCCGCGTCGAGCTCGACTCGTTGACCGAGGAAGACTTCGTCCGGATCCTGACCGAGCCGGAAAACGCGCTCCTGAAGCAGTACCGCGCCCTCCTCTCGGCGGAAAACGTGGACCTCACGTTCTCCGACGAGGCGGTGCGCGAGATCGCGCGCGACGCCGAGCGCGTCAACCGCGCGCTCGAGAACATAGGCGCGCGGCGGCTCCACACGATCATGGAGCGGCTCCTCGAGGAGATTTCCTTCGCCGGACCGGAAAACGCCGGACGCGCGATCGCGATCGACGTCGAAGACGTGCGGACGGCGCTCGCCGACCTCGTCCGCGACGAGGACCTCTCCCGTTACGTCCTCTAGAGAGAGCCCGACCCGCTTCCGGCGGGCCGCGCTCGCCCTTCTGCTCGTCCCGCTCGCCTCCGCGTGCGGCAAGAAGGGGGACCCGCAGCCGCCTTTCCCGCGCGGGCCCGCGGCGATCGCGGATCTGACAGTCGAGCAGGAGGGCGAGGAGGCCGTGGTCACGTTCACGTACCCCGACCGGCTCCTGAACGGAGATCCCCTGCGCGACGTCGCTTCGCTCGAGATCTACCGCGCCGACGACCCCTCGCCCGCACTGACGGCGGCGCGCCCCGGGGCGCGGGGACCCGGCGTGCCGGGGGACGAAGCCCCCGGATCCGCGTCCCGGCGCGAGGCGGCCAACGTGCGGCTCGCCGAGCAGGCGTTCTTCCGGGAGGCGAAGCGCGTCGACGTGCTCGAGCTCCCCGCGATCGCGGAGCGGACCCGCGGCGCGACGGTCGCGTATCGCGATCCCCTCGGCCCTCTGCTCTCCGCGGCCGAGCCGCCGAAGTCGCTCGCGTACGCGGTCGTCTCGGTGCGGCGCGGCGGCGAACGCAGCCCGCTCTCCAACATCGTCGTTCTGTCGCCCGACGTCCCGCCCGGACCGCCCGTGATCACGAGCGTGACGCCGGAGGACGGCCGGATCTGCCTCGAGTGGCTCGCTCCGGCGACCGACCTCGTCGGCCGGCCCGCGTCGGTCGGCGGGTATCGCGTCTACCGGCGCACGCTCCCGGACGAGGAGTACGGGGCGCCCCTGAACGCCGAGCCCGTGACCGAGACCCTCTTCGTCGACACGACCGTGCCCTATGGAGGCCAGCACGTCTACACCGTCCGCGCGACACTCGCGGACAAGCCGAAGGTCGAGGGCGTGCCCGCGGAAGAGGTCGGGGTCGACTACCGCGACGTCTTCCCGCCTCCGGCCCCTTCGCGCCTGGACGCGCTGCCCGAAGGCGCGCTCGTCCGCTTGATATGGGAGCCGGTCCCGGCCGCCGACCTCGCGGGCTACGTCGTCTTCCGCGCGGAGGGGGACGGCGCACCCGCGCGGCTCACCCCGCAACCCGTCACCGACACGTTCTTCTCCGACACGACCGTTACGCCCGGCCACCGCTACCGCTACACCGTGGTGGCCGTCGACGCCGCCGGCAACGCGAGCGCGTCGTCGCCGGAAGCCATCGCGGAGGCCTTCTGAGGAGGGGTCAGTCCTGATTCTCTGATTTCGGGGTCAGTCCTGATTTTCTGACTCGCGTCATCCCGAGCGGCAGCGAGGGATCTGTGTGCCCTCTCGAGAAAGAGAACCAGATTCCTCGTCGCTTCGCTCCTCGGAATGACAAGGGGAGTCACCTGTCATCCTGAGCGCAGCGAAGGACCCCCTGCGTTTCGGGGGATTCCTCGTCGCTTGGCTCCTCGGAATGACAGCTTTCTCCGAATTAGACTCTCCCCGATGCCCCTCCCCGATCGCTTCGTTAAGATGGCCGGCGGAGGGAACGACTTCCTGCTGTTCGAGGCCGACGGGCGAAGCCTCGGCGAGGCGGACTCCCGCCGGATCTCGCTCCTCTGCCGGCGCGGCCTGTCGGTCGGCGCGGACGGAGCGCTCTTCCTGTCGGGCGGCGGCGACGGCCGCGTCCACGTCGACTACTACAACGCCGACGGCGGGCTCGCCTCCTTCTGCGCGAACGGCACCCGATGCGCGGCGCGGTATGCCGTCACGCGCCGGCTCGTGGCCGACGGAGACCTCGTTCTCGAGACCGGCTGGGGGCACATCCCGGCGCGCGTGGACGGCGAGACCGTCACGCTCGCGCTGCGCGACGTTCTCGCTCCGAGCGAGCCGATCTCTCTCGGCCTCGAGGACCCGCAGCGCTACTCGACGGAGGGCCTGCCGCCGACGGGCATTCCGATCCACGTGGGCGTCCCTCACCTCGTCGTCTTCGTGCGCGGCGACCTCGGCGCCCTGCCAATTGAGCGCGTCGGGCCGCCGCTGCGCCGTCACCCGCTCCTCCCGGAAGGCGCGAACGTCAACTTCGTGCGCGTCGCAGGGCCGGATCGGCTCGACGTCCGCACGTGGGAGCGCGGCGTCGAGGCCGAGACGCTTTCGTGCGGCTCCGGGGTCGTCGCCTCGGCGCTCGTCGCGTCGCAGCGGGGACACGTCGAGCTGCCCGTCACCTGCGCGACGAAGGGCGGCGTGGACCTGACCGTCGGCGGCCGACTCGAGAAGGACGTTTTCACGGGCATCACGCTCACGGGCGACGCGCGCGAGGTGTACCGCGCCGAGCTCGGCGAGGAAGCGTGGAAGGAGTGACCCGGATCGCCTTCGACTCCGCGGACGCCCCGCCGCGACCGTCGAAGATCGTCGGAGTGGGCCGAAACTATCGGGACCATGCGGCGGAGCTCGGCAACTCCGTTCCGGAGGCGGAGCCGCTCCTCTTCCTCAAGGCGCCTTCGTCGCTCGTCCTCGACGGCGGCGAGATCGTGCTCCCGCCCGAATCCACGAACGTCCACTACGAGGGGGAGCTCGCGCTCGTCATCGGCCGGCGGATCAGGTCCTGGCCGCAGGATCGGTGGCTCGACGCGCTCGCGGGAGTCTGCTGCGCCAACGACGTCAGCGCGCGCGACCTCCAGAAAAAGGACGTCCAGTTCGCGCGCGCGAAGTCGTTCGACACGTTCTGCCCGGTCGGTCCCGCGATCGTGTCCGGCCTCGACCCCTCCGACCTCGCGATCGAGACGCGCGTGAATGGTGCTACCCGACAGTCCTCCCGCACGTCGCAGATGGTGTTCTCGCCCGCGGTTCTCGTCGCCTACATCTCCCGGATGATGACGCTCCTGCCCGGAGACCTCATCCTGACTGGCACGCCCGCCGGAGTCGGTCCGCTCTCACCCGGAGACGTCGTGGAGGTCGAGATCGAAGGCGTGGGGGTGCTGTCGAACCGCGTGGCCACGGGGAATGGAAAGCGAGCCTGATCCCGCGAAATCCCTCCGCGGCGGCATCGCCGCGGCATTGCTGCTCGTCCTCGGCGCGTCCGCGGCATCGACGCTGGAGCCGGACGGGGTCGCCCGTCGCTGGCGGCTTCTCGCGCGTGCGGTCGCGGGAGAGCGGACCCCGCCCAAACTGACCCAGGGCTTTGCCTTCGACCCCGACTACGCCGCCTTCCTGCAGGACGTTCGGCGGCGGACCCCGGCGGAGGCCACGGTCGCCGTCGTTCTGCCCGAAGCGACGGACCTCTACGTCTATCAGGCCGCCTACCAGCTCGCGCCCCGCCGCGTCGTCGACGAGAAGCGGGAGGGCGAAGCTTCCTTCGTTGCGGCCTATCGCGCCGCGCCGGTGTCGGGCGAAACCGCGATCGCACACGGCACGCTCGCCGCTCGATGACGTTCGTCCAATCCGTTCTCGCCGTCGCGGCCGGCCTTCTTCTCGCGACGACGGTCGGATACGCCTTGGCCCGCTTCTTCGCGGACGGTCTTTCACGGCCGGAAAAGATCGCCTGGAGCTTCGCGACCGGGCTCCTCGCGCAGTCGCTCCTGTTCGTGCTCTGCATCTCGATCGCACCGGGACGCGGAACTCTGCCGGTCGTTCTCCTGGACGCGTTCCTCATCGCGGGGAGCATCCTCCTGCGGCCGCCGGGGCGGCGGGTTCCTTCGCCGATCCGTATCCGCTCGGGTACCGCGCTGCTTCTCCTCGTCGCAGCGGCGGCGTGGCTCGTCTTCCTCGTCGAGTCTCTCGGCGAGCCGATGTGGTCGACCGACTACCTCGCGATGTGGGGTCTCAAGGGCAAGACCGTGTTCGAGCTCGGCTTCGTGCCCATGCGACTCTTTCAGGACCCCGCCCTGTACTGGGCGCATCGCGAGTATCCGCTTCTCGTCCCTTTCTCTCTCGCGACGCTCGCGTCTTTCGCGGGCGCGTGGGACGACCAGGCTCTCGCGCTCCTGTTCCCCCTCTGCGAGCTCGCCACGCTGCTCGCGCTCTTCGGCTTTCTCGCGCGGCGGGTCTCGACCGTCGCGGGAGCGGCCGCCGCGGCGCTCGCCTCCCTCGACTTCTTTCTCTACCGCGCGGTGAATGCCGGGACCGCGGAGGTTCCCTTCGCGCTGACTCTGGTTCTCGTGTGCGGCGCGTTTCTCGACGTCCGGAACGACCCCACGCGGCCGGCGGTCGTGAGGCTCGTCGTCGCATCCCTCCTCTGCGCGTCGACGAAGCAGGAGGGCACGCTCTTCGTCCTCCTCCTCGCGGCGGCGATGTGGCGCAGTCGCCGGCGGGCCGTCTGGGCGCTCGTCGTTCCGCCCGTCGTTCACTGGGCGCTTCTCTACGTCCTCCGCGGCCCGCAGAGTCGCCGCGACTTCGACCTGACTCTCTTCGAGCCCCGGCGCTGGATGGAGCTGCCGCCGCTGTTCGCGAAGGTCCTCGGGCGCATTCTCGGCACGGAAGCGCTCCTGGCGTGGGTGCCGCTCGTCGGGATCGCGCTCTTTTTCGCCGTGACGCGCCGCGGCATCGCCGACCCGCTTCTTCCCGTCTTCCTGCTGCAGATTTTCTGCTACGCGGTGGCTTTCTCCGTGTCGTCCTTCGATCCGATGTACGCCATCGACGGCGCCTTCCAACGGATCGCGCTGACGCTCTTTCCCGCCTTCACGCTCGTTCTCGGCGCGAGGCTCGGCTCCCGGCCCCAAGAGGCTCGGTGACCCGAGGGCGGCTCGTGGCCGCAGTCGCCCTGGTCACAGGGTTCGCCGCGGCCGTTCGTCTCCCGGCGCTTCGCGCGCTTCCGATCTTTGGAGACGAGGCGATCTTTCTGCGCCTCGCAGGAGTCGTTCGGGCGGAGCCTTCCGGCCAGCTCTGGAGCCCCCTCCTCGCGCCGAGCGCGCCCCTGCATCCGTGGCTGCTCGCGCTGTTCCTGCCCGTCTCCTCCGATCCCGTTCGGAGCGGCCGGCTCCTCTCGGTTCTTTGCGGGGTATTGCTC
>DASRPJ010000288.1:0-2892 GCA_035646435.1 Thermoanaerobaculia bacterium
CGTGGCGTTCGCGCCGGTTGCGCCGATCTGCGCCCAGCCGCTCGTCGCGGTCGACCGTTCGACCTTGAAACCGGTTTCGGTCGAGGAGCTGTCCGACCAGGAGAGGTTGATCTGGCTCGAGGAGGCCGCCGAGGCGGAGAGGCCGCTCGGCGCCGACGGAGTCGGGACGGGCGTCGGTGTCGGGGGCGGCGGAGCCGGAGTCGGCGTTGCCGTCGGCGGCGGAGGAGCCGGGGTCGGTGTCGCCGTCGGCGGCGGAGGAGCCGGGGTCGGTGTCGCCGTCGGCGGAGGAGGAGCCGGGGTCGGCGTCACCGTCGGCGGCGGAGGAGCCGGGGTCGGTGTCGCCGTCGGCGGCGGAGGAGCCGGGGTCGGCGTCGCCGTCGGCGGCGGAGGAGCCGGGGTCGGTGTCGCCGTCGGCGGCGGAGGAGCCGCGGTCGGTGTCGCCGTCGGCGGAGGAGGAGCCGGGGTCGGCGTCGCCGTCGGCGGCGGGGGAGGCGCGGTCGGAGTCGGGGTCGGAGCAGGCGGCGGCGTCAGTGTGGCGGCGCTCGCGACCGGCGAGTACGGACTGACGGAGTTCTGCTTTCCGGTCGCCCGAACGCGGTAAAAGTAGACCGTGGCAGGGGAAAGGCCGCTGTTCACGTAGGAAGTCGCGTTCTTCGCGACGCTCCCGACCAGGACGAAACCGGTCACGCCGTTCGGGCTGCGCTCGATCTGGTAACCGTTCTCCGTCGTGTTCGGGTCGTTCCATACGAGCTGGATCTCGCTGGTGGAAACCCCGCTCGCGGAGAGCGTGGACGGCCTACTCAGCGACGACGGGGGAGCGGCGAGCGCTGCCCAGCCCCAGAGAAATCCGACGACCGCGAGTGCCGGGCGGGTCATGAACCGACTGGCCATTGATTCCTCCAGGTGGGACAGCCTCTCTTCGTGCGCGGTGTCAACCTCGCCCTGCGGAGAACGCCCCCGTTGCTCTTCGACTTCAATTTGTTCAATCTCGGATTAGACGAAAGTCGAAGGTTGCAAGCGCTGGACCCGCCCCGGGCACCGGTTAAATGCGGGACGGGAAGGAGTTAGGGTCTGGGTCGCCTATCACAAGGTCAAATTTTGGCCGGCGCTCCAAGGTCGTCCTGACAAATGACGCGGAAGCGGCGGTTCGGGTGTGCCGCGCCTGGTGACGCACCGATTGCGATTCCCGGTTTCCCGGGCCGCTCGAGGCTCCGAAAAGAGAGCGTTCCAGGTCTCGTTTCTCCGTTAGACAGCTCCAGCCTCACCGATCTGGGCCCAGATGGGCAACAGACCCTACCCGTGAACAGCGTGTTGAGAAACGAGATCTACCGGGCGATTTGCGTCGTGAAGGCGTCGAACGAGCCGGTGCTCGTGATCGGCCCGGCGCCGAAGTCGATCGTCCCGCCGAAGTATCCGCTCAACCGGATGTCGCCGCTCGGCGAGACGATCAGGCTGTCTCCGATCTGATGGTCTCCGCTGCCGTACTTCCGCGACCAGACGTGCGCTCCGGCAGACGAGTACTTCGCCGCGAAAACGTCGATCCCCAGAGCCGACAAGGGGCCGCCTCCGAAGTCGGTGGTCCCGTAGAAGTAGCCGGTCACCACCACGTTGTTGAAGCCGTCCACGCCGACCCCCATCGACACATCGCCGCTCGTGGCGCCGAAGCGCTTCGACCAGCCAGCGGCCCCGTCGATCCCGGAGATCCTCGCCAGGAAAGCGTCGTCACCGCCGGCGCTCGTCAACGCCGTTCCACCGAAGCTGATCGACCCCTGGAACTTGCCCGCGAGGGCCACACTCCCCGCGGAATCCGCCGCAAGGCTCTGGAGCAGGTCGTCGCCCGAGCCGCCGAATTTTCTAGCCCAGACGAACTGGCCCGCTGAGGTGAACTTGGCCACGAAAACGTCGCGCAGCCCCGAGCTCGAAAGCGGCCCACCGCCGAAGTCCACAGTCCCCTCGAACGACCCCCCGATGTACACGTTGCCGGAGGGATCGACGGCGACTGCGTTACTGGCGTCGTTCAAGGACCCGCCCAGGCGGCGCGTCCAGACGTGCGCCCCGGTCGCCGAATACTTGACGAGGAATACGTCGCTGCCGCCGACGCTGTTGACGGGACCGCCGCCGAAGTCGATGCCGACCGTGGACGCCCCGATGTAGCCCGTGAGATAGGTGCTTCCGTCGGCGGCGGCCGCGATCGCGTTCCCGTGATCGAAGCCGCTTCCTCCGATGGTCTTGGACCAGACCCACGAGCCCGCCGAGGAGTACTTGGCCACGAAGATGTCGGTAGCCCCCCGGCTGAACTGGGCCCCGCCGCCGAAATCGACGGAGAAGCTGCTCTGATAGCCGGTCACCAGCACGTTCCCGGAGGAATCGGTCGCGATGGCCTTGCCCTGTTCATCGCTGTCGGATCCCATCGTCCGGGCCCAGCGGAACGCGCCCGTCGAGGTGTAGGAAGCGACGTAGATGTCGATGGTCGGACCGAGCGCCGCATGGAAGAAGCTCGAGACCAGCCCGCCGCCGAAGTCCGTCGTCCCGTCGAAATGTCCGGTGACGACGACGTTGCCGTCACCGTCCGCGGCGACGCCCTGCCCGCGATCGTCTTCCAGGTCGCCGTAGCGCCGGGACCAGAGCGCGCCGGGAGCCGTTGTCGGGGTCACCGTCGGCGTCCGGGTCGGTGTGGCCGTAATCGATGGCGTCGGTGTGCGCGTCGGCGTGGCCGTGGGCGGGACCGGCGTCGCGGTCCGCGTCGGGGTCCGCGTCGCTGTGGCCGTGGGCGGGACCGGCGTCGCGGTCCGCGTCGGGGTCCGCGTCGCTGTGGCCGTGGGCGGGACCGGCGTCGCGGTCCGCGTCGGGGTCCGCGTCGCTGTGGCCGTGGGCGGGACCGGCGTCGCGGTC
>DASRPJ010000289.1:0-2213 GCA_035646435.1 Thermoanaerobaculia bacterium
CCACCGGCCGGCGAGAAAGGCGAGGCCCGCGTACAGCAGCGGAAGGCCGAGCGGATACTCCGGATGGGAAAAGGAGAGAGCGCTCCACTGGAAGAGTCGCTCCGGCATCCCCCGCTCGAAGAAGAACGTCTTGCCCTTCAGGCCCCAGATCGCGACGTAGTCGTTCGCCCACATCGGCTCGGTCAGCGCCCGCAGCGCGTAGATCGCGACTCCGGCGGCGAGCAGAAGGAGCAAGACGACCGAAGGCCGGCGCGAGGGCTTCCGCTCGTCGAAGGTCGATTGCCGGGGAGGGCGCAGCTTCACGAGGCGTGCGACGGCGACCGCGGGAAACGCGAGGAGAAGGAAAGGGAGCCAACCCGGTTCGAGCCCGACGGAAAACGCGAGCGAAGCCGACGCCGCGACGATGGCGAAACCCGCCGCGAACCCCCACGCGAGGCGTTCCGTCCGACTTCCTCGCGGGACGAGCGCGCCGGCCACCGCCCAACCGATCGCGATCGCACCGGCGCAGACCGCGGCCGTGGAGGTGAGCCCGGCCGCGAGGCCGTTCACGGCGGGACCGAGAGGGCGCCGCCCCCCCACCGCGCGACGACCCGCCAGCCCGCGGGGGGAGAAACCCCGTACGTGAGCGCCGCAGAGCGCGGCGGGATCGGACGGGGACTCCGGACGACGGGCAGGGGCGCGAGCTGGTAAGAAGCGAGGTACAGCTCCTCGTCCGCGCCGCGGGACGTCTCGAGCGAAACGGCCTCTACGCCCGCGGGCAGGAGACGCCGCGCGCCCTCGACGAACTGGAAGAACGGCCGATCGAAGGCGGTCCCCGATCCGCCGAGCCGGCGGTCCGGGAGCGGTCGCGACGCGCTGGCCGCGAGAAACGCCGCGCGCCGGGCGAGCACGCGTGGCGGCTCGGAGAGGAGGAAGATCGCGAGGAGGACCGCGGAAGCGGCGAGAACGACGAGTCTGCGGCCGCTCACACCGGCAGCGGGAAGGCCGCGCACAGCAGGGCGACGGCCGAGCGGACCTCCGCCGTGGCGCCGGCGTCTCCCCGGGACTCGAGCACGCGCGCGATCGCGTCGCCGATCGCCTCCATTTCCGCCGTCCCCATCCCGCGCGTGGTCACCGCCGGGGTGCCGATCCGGATCCCCGAAGCGACGAGCGGCGGGCGCGCGTCGAAAGGGATCGTGTTCTTGTTCACCGTCAGCCCGGCGGCCTCGAGCATCTTCTCGGCCTCTTTCCCGGAGAGGCCGGCCGCGCCCACGTCGATCAGCATGAGGTGGTTGTCGGTCCCGCCCGAGACGATGCGGAAGCCGCGCGCCGCGAGCCGCCCCGCGAGCGCCTTCGCGTTGGTCACGACCTGCCGCTGATATTCGGCGAACTCGGGAGTGCCCGCCTCGGCGAACGCCACCGCCTTCGCGGCAATGACGTGCTCGAGCGGGCCGCCCTGGACTCCCGGGAACACGTTGCGGTCCAGGTCCTTCGCGCGATCCGCGCGGCAGAGGACGATCCCGCCGCGCGGACCCCGGAGCGTCTTGTGGGTGGTGGACGTGACGAACGCGGCGTGCGGGAGGGGAGACACGTGGAGCCCCGCGATCACGAGGCCCGCGATGTGCGCGATGTCCGCCATCAGGACGGCGCCGATCTCGTCGGCGACCTCCGCGAACCGGCGGAAGTCGATCTCCCGCGAGTACGCCGACGCGCCGGCGATGATGAGCCTCGGGCGGTGCTCCCGCGCGACGGCGGCGAGCTCGTCGTAGTCGATCCGCTCGTCCTCGCGCCGGACGCCGTAGGCGACGACCTTGTACTCCTTGCCCGAGAACGACAGCGGGTGGCCGTGGGTGAGGTGCCCGCCGTGCGAGAGGTTCATCCCGAGGATCGTGTCGCCGGGCTTGAGCATTGCCAGATAGACGGCCATGTTGGCCTGCGCACCCGAGTGCGGTTGCACGTTCGCGTGGTCCGCGCCGAACAGCACCTTCGCACGGTCGATGGCCAGCGTTTCGACGGCATCGACATGTTCGCAGCCGCCGTAGTAGCGCTTCCCTGGATACCCTTCCGCATACTTGTTCGTCAGCACCGAGCCGACGGCTTCAAGGACGGCCTGGCTGACGAAGTTTTCCGAGGCGATGAGTTCGAGCCCGTCTTGCTGTCGGTGCAGCTCGCTGCGAATGGCGCTTGCAATGTCCGGATCGGTTGAAGTCAGATTCGTCACGGTCAGTCCCGCT
>DASRPJ010000290.1:0-2766 GCA_035646435.1 Thermoanaerobaculia bacterium
TTTCGTCCCGCCGCCGTCCTTCACCCAGCTGACGTTTCGCCGCGGGCACATCCAATCGGCGCGCTTCGCGCCGGACGGGCAGACGATCCTCTATTCCGCCGCGTGGGAAGGAAAGCCGATCGAGATCTTCGCGAGCCGCTCCGAGAGCCCGGAATCCCGAGCCTTCGGCGTCGCCGGCGCGGACCTGCTCGGTATCTCGTCGACGGGCGAGCTGGCTCTGTCGATCAATAATCGGGCCATCGGGGCGTTCACACAGACCGGCACCCTGGCGCGAGTGAGCGTCGCGGGCGGCTCGGCCCCGCGCGAGATCCAGGAAGACGTCCTCTGGGCCGACTGGTCCCCCGACGGGAAGGATCTCGCGGTCGTCCGGAACGTCGGCGCGAAGCAGCGGCTCGAATACCCGCTGGGAAAGGTCGTATACGAGACGGAGGGCTGGATCAGCCATCCCCGCGTCTCGCCGGGCGGAGGCGAAGTCGCGTTCGCGGACCATCCGATCGAGGGGGACGACGGCGGTGTCCTCTCGATCGTCGATCGGGACGGAAAGAAGCACTCGCCGTCGGCGACGTTTGCGTCCCTCCAGGGAGTCGCGTGGCGGCCCGACGGCCGTGAGGTCTGGTTCTCTGCCGCGACTGTCGGGTTCAATCGCGCCCTTCACGCCGTGACGCCGGGCGGCGGGCACCGCGTTCTCGCCCGCTCCACCGGAGGTCTCGTGCTCCAGGACGTCGCGAAGGACGGCCGAGTCCTGGTCACACAGCAGAAGAGCCGCCAGGAGTTGCTCGTCCGGATCGGTGACGAGCCGAAGGAGCGCGATCTCTCCTGGCTCGACTGGTCCCTCGCGGTCGATCTCTCCCCGGACGGTCGGGTCCTTCTTTTCGACGAATCGGGCGAGGGCGGCGGAAAGGGCTATTCGGTGTACGTCCGCAACACCGACGGATCGCCCGCAACCCGCCTGGGAGAGGGCTCGGCGCAGTCGCTCTCTCCTGATGGGAAGTGGGTGCTGGCGATCGTCGCCTCCACGTCGGACGCCCGCCTTGTCGCCTATCCCACGGGCGCCGGCCAGCCTCGAACGTTCGACAAGGACGGGCTGACCGTGCAGGATGCGATGTTTCTTCCGGACGGCAAGCGGATCCTCATGAACGCGAACGAAGACGGGCGGGGAGTGAGGATCTACCTTCGCGACTTCGCTGGCGGAAAGCCGCGCGCCGTGACTCCGGAGGGCTATCGCGCCTTTCCGCGAACAGTTTCTCTCGACTCCCGCTCCGTGGTGGTCCGGGGACCGGACCGGCGCTTCTACGTGTACGCGCTCGACGGCGGCGAGCCGCGGCCGCTGCCCGGGATCGCCAGCGACGGGGAGCTTCCGCGAGGCTGGTCCGCCGACGGGCGCCTCTACGTCAGCGGTCGAGGCGTTCCCGCGCGCCTCGAACTCATGGACGTTTCCACGGGCAAGAGAGAGTTCTGGAAGGAGTTCCTGCCGGCCGATTCGGCGGGGGTCACGCCGTTCGGCGCGATCCGGATGACCCCCGACGGAAAATCCTACGCGTACTCGTTCCTGCGCGTTCTCGCCGAGCTCTTCGTCGTCGAGGGGATCCGGTGACGCTCGCCGCCGGCGCGCGCCTCGGCCCCTACGAGATCGTGTCGCCGCTCGGTGCCGGCGGGATGGGCGAGGTGTATCTGGCGAAGGACTCACGACTGGACCGCACGGTCGCGGTCAAGGTCCTGGCTTCGCACCTCTCGGCTTCTCCCGAGGTCCGGCAGCGCTTCGAGCGCGAGGCAAAGACGATCTCGCAGCTCTCGCACCCGCACATCTGCGCGCTGCACGACGTCGGGCGGGAAGGCGAGACCGAGTACCTCGTCATGGAGTACCTCGAGGGGGAGACGCTGGCCGACCGTCTCGCCAAGGGGCCGCTTCCGCTCGAGCAGACGCTGCGCTTCGGGGTCCAGATCGCCGACGCTCTCGATCGGGCGCACCGGCAGGGGATCGTGCACCGGGACCTGAAGCCGGGCAACGTGATGCTGACGAAGTCGGGCGTGAAGCTGCTCGACTTCGGGCTCGCGAAGTTCCGGGCAGCCACTCCGGGCAGCGTCTTCTCCGGCCTCTCCGTTCTCCCGACCCAGGCGGACGCGAGCCTGACCGCGCAGGGCACGATCCTCGGGACGTTCCAGTACATGGCGCCGGAGCAGCTCGAAGGGCGGGACGCCGATGCGCGAAGCGACATCTTCTCGTTCGGCGCGGTCCTCTACGAGATGGCGACCGGCAAGAAGCCCTTCCTCGGCAAGAGCCAGGCGTCGCTGATCGCCGCGATCCTCGACGCGACGCCGCCGCCGGTTTCGTCGATCTCCCCGATGACACCGCCCGCGCTCGACCGCGTCGTAAAGACGTGTCTCGAGAAGGACCCCGACGATCGGTTCCAGACCGCGCACGACGCCCGGTTGCAGCTCGAGTGGATCGCGGAGGGAGGCTCGCAGGCCGGCCTCCCGACCCCGGTCGTGGCGCGAAGGAAGAGCCGGGAGCGCCTGGGGTGGATCGCGGCCGCGGTCCTGGCACTCGCCGCGGCCGGGCTCGGCGTCGCGTATCTTCGTCGCGGCTCTCCGTCGCCTCCGCGCGTCGTACGTTCGACGATCCTTCCCCCCGAGAAGACCGTCTTCCGATTCGTGGGCGTGGGCGCGGGCCCCGTCGCCGTTTCCCCGAACGGTCTCGCGCTCGCGTTCGTCGCGACCGATGCCGCCGAAAGGAGCGTTCTCTGGGTTCGGCCTCTCGACTCGCTA
>DASRPJ010000291.1:0-15904 GCA_035646435.1 Thermoanaerobaculia bacterium
TCGCCGCGATCGCCGCCTGGAACT
Source organism: Thermoanaerobaculia bacterium (assembly GCA_035646435.1). Lineage (GTDB taxonomy): Bacteria > Acidobacteriota > Thermoanaerobaculia > UBA5066 > Gp7-AA6 > Gp7-AA6. The sequence goes on from DASRPJ010000291.1 coordinate 25, forward strand.
CCGGCACGCTCGGCAGGCGTCTCCCCTCCTCGACACCGGGGATGGCGGTGATGTTGCCCGCCAGGTCCGTCGACGTCAGCGTCGTGTCGAGCTCGGACTCGTTGTATCCGGCGGAAATGGCGAAGTCGAAGTTGTTGGTCGGGGCGAGGGAGAACTCGAGCTCGGCGCCGACACTGTGCGCGTCCGGCACGTTGAAGAGCACGCGAGAGGAGCAGGTACCCGCGGTCAGCGAGACTTGGAGGTCGCTGATGTCCACGTAGAAAGCCGAGACGTTGATCGAGCCTCGGCCGCCCATGAGGAGGGACTTCGAACCGACCTCGTAGTTCCAGGCGGTTTCGTCATCCCAGGCTTCCCGCCCACCGAAGGTCACGAGGTCCTGCGCCGAGCAGAGCGGAATGTTGAGAGGGTCGTTGATTCCGCCCAGCCGGAAGCCCTTCGCGACCTGGGCGTTCAGGTTCGTGGAGTCGGTCACCTTGTAGGTGGCGATGAAGCGCGGCGCGATGCCGTCTGCCGACGTCGAACCGGGCTGCGAGACGATCTGGGTACCGGTGTTGTCGTGGGCGAAGATGCCGTCGAAGACCTGCTCCTTGTCCTCCTCGAAGCTGTAATAGCGAAGGCCTCCCGTCAGGCTCAGCCGGTCGTTGACCGCAAAGGTCCCTTCGCCGAAGAGAGCCCACTGGGTGAGGTCGTAGCTCAGGTCCGAGAAGAAGAGCACGTCCCGCGGCGCCCGAAGTCCCCGGGTCGGGATGTCGGTCAGGTCCTCGAAACCGGCGACGAGGAGGCTCTGAGCGTAGTCGCGCTTCGAGTCGGCGTAGAAGGCGCCGCCCACCCACTGGAACCGCTCCGGACCGCCGGAGAATCGGAGCTCCTGCGTCCAGCCGCTCGCCGTGGTCGCATCGTCGAGAGGCGAATCGAGAGTGAAGACGTCCTCGTCCAGACCGATGCTCCCGCCGGTGATGCTGGACGTCAGGGCGCCCGCGTCGCGAACGACGAGGATGTCGCGGTCCGTTTAGGAAGTGATCGCCGTCAGGGCGACCGGACCGAAGTCGTACCGAAAGGTCAGGTCTCCCAGGAGAAACTCGTCGGTGAAGGGCTCGTCGATCTGAGTGAAAAGCTCCCGCTCGCCGAGGTTGACCGCGGGCCGGGTCGTCGTGAACGGGTTCGCGAGGATGTTGAAGACGTCGATTCGGTTCCAGCCGTCCATCTCCACCTTCTGATAGACGAACCGCGGCGTGATACTCAGCTGGTCGTTCGGGGCGATGTGGACCGCCGCCCGGACGCCGGTGCGGTCGCCCGAATTGACGTCTTCGTCGACGCTCAGGTCCGGCTGGACCGCGTCCATGTAACCGCCGAAGCGATCCCAATAACCCGCGACGCGCAACGCGGCGTTGCTTCCGAGAGGGACATTGATGCCCGCCTTGACGCCCCCTCCTTCGCTGCCGTCGCCGATCGTGCTCCCCGTGACCTCGGCGAAGACCCGGTTTACCCCGAGCTCCGGCGGATTACTGATGTAACGCACCGTGCCCCCGAGCGAGCCGGAGCCGAACAGGGTGCCCTGCGAGCCGCGCAGGACCTCGACTCGGGACACGTCAAAGAGGTCGAGGTCCGGCATGAACAGGGACATCGAGATGACAGACTCGTCCAGGTAGACGCCCACGGACTCCTTGACGCCCGGCTGGTCCCGCGCTATCTGGCCGGAGGAAACTCCGCGGATAGAGATCTGACTCTGGCCCGGACCGAGGTTCTGAACAGCGAAGCTCGCCACGTTTGCCGCGACCTCTTCGAGGTTATCGACGCCACGTTCGCGCAGGACGTCCTCGGTCGTCGCCGCAACCGAGAAGGGAGTCTCGTGCACGGTCTCCTCGCGTTTCATGGCCGTGACGGTGACCTCCTCCCGGAAACGGGGGTCCAGGGTGACGTCGACGGCGCCCCGGGCGGTACCGGAGACGATCTGGACGTCTCTCACGGTCGCCTGCCCGAAGGCTGCCAGCTCCGCGGCCACCGTGTATGCGCCGGGAGCGAGACCGGTCACCTCGTAGGCGCCATTGGCGTCGGTGACCGCCACGCGCGTGACGCCCGACTGGCTCGTGATCGTCACCGTGACTCCGGGCACGGGCTCGCCGCTCGCGTTCCGTACGACGCCGGCGATTCGGCCTTCCTGTCCCTGCGCCGGTGCCGGTGCAGCGAACGCGCCGAGGACCAGGGCGCAGAGAATCAGGGTCACCGTTCGATGGAGGAACATCGAGAACTCCTTTCTTGAAGCCATCACCGGGGGAAAATCGGGGGGTCGTTGGCGGTCCGCTCGGCGGCTCTCCAAGTCTCGAAGGCCCGCGAGATCACCACGGGTCGAAGCTTCTAACCAAAGCGTCCGTTTTGCAATGGTCCATCACGAGTGCCGGAAGATAAGTAAAACTCTCCGATCAGTTCCGGCCGGAGGGGAGTTGCGCGCCGCGGAACGGCGCAAGGAAACGGATGCGCTCCCTCCATTCCCGCATGCGGGCGACGAGAACGTCGAAACGGTCGGGGAGGGAATCGGTTTCGAGGAGCGCCTGCAGCTCCGCCGGATCGTAGCGCAGCCGCAGCGCGAGCTCGGAAGCGAACCGCTCGGCGTCGAGCTCCTCGCCCGGGAGAGGAGGCAGCTCCATTGCTTCCGAGAGCTCCAGGAGGAGCCTCGCCGCTTCCGAGCAGACGGCCGCTGCCCGAGTCGCGCTCGAGAAGGGAGTGGAGACGAGCCGGTCGACCGTGGCCACCCGGTAGGGGGCGGGCGGCGACTCCTCGAGGACGCGATAACGAAAGTCCCCCGAGAGAACGATGTCGTATCTCCCGTCTGGAAGCTGCTCGGCCTCGACGATCCGGCCGGCGCCCCCCACCGCGAAGATCGGAGGGGTGTCGGGCGATTCATCCCAACCCGGCTTGAGCATCGCCATTCCGATCGTTCCATCACCCGACAGCGCGTCCGCCACCATCGCGCGGTATCGCGGCTCGAAGATGTGGAGTGGGAGGGTGGTTCCCGGAAGGAGCACGACGCCCGGGAGGGGGAAAATGGGGATTCTCACTTTGAGGGGGCGCTCGACGCGCCTGGGAGAGAGTCAGCGGCCGCTCCGCAAGAGCCCATGGTGAAGACGCTACCGCCCATCGGGTCGATCCTGGGACGTCATTCTCCGCCTGTCAGCTCGTGGACGTAAGACACCGTCTGGCGGATCTGCCCGTCCGTCAGCTTCTTCTCGAACGCCGGCATCGGGTCGCGGCCGTGACGGATCTGTTTCTCGATCGTAGCGGCCGAGCCGTCCGTGCGCCAGACCCCGTCGATCAGGTTCGCGTACGGAAAACGGCCGGCGACGACCGTCTTGCCGTCCCCTTTCGGGGAATGGCATCTCGCGCACTTGTCGAGGTACACGCGCCGCCCCGCCCTGAGGTCCCCGCCCCGGGCATCGCCCTCGGGCAGACGATTCTCTCCGCACCGGACGGCCAGCAGCGCCACCGTCGCCAGAAGGAGGAGCCCCGCCGCGCCCTTTCGCACCGCCGGAGTCTAGCCGCCTCCGAATCGCCGCGGAAACGTCTTTACCGAATCCTGAGCCCTCGCCCGCGCGACATAATTGCGCTACCGCCATGGGATGCTGCGTCACGGCCGTTTACTCCCGTCGGGGCGCGTCGAGCGCCCCTTAGAATGCCCGATCCCAAACACAAGGTCGCCGAGAGCGCTCCCGGGCGTTATTACGTCGACTCGCAGTGCATCGACTGCGACGTCTGCCGGGTGACCGCGCCGGCCAACTTCCAGCGGGAAGAGGCGAAGGGATACTCCTACGTGTTTCGTCAGCCCGCGAGCCCGGACGAGGAGGCCTCCTGCCAGGAGGCGATGGATTCGTGCCCCGTCGAAGCGATCGGGGACGACGGGGAAAAGCTCTAGGCGCTCTCGAGCGCGAGGATGGATCGAAAGTAGTCGATCGTCCTCGTGAGGCCCTCTTCGAGCGGCACTCTCGCTTGCCAGCCGAGCCTCGTTCTCGCCTTGGTGATGTCGGGCTGCCGCACTCGCGGGTCATCGATCGGGAGCGGCCGGAACACGATCTCGCTCGACGCGCCCGTCAGGCTTCGAATCGTGTGGGCGAACTGCAGCACCGAGAGCTCCGTGGGGTTCCCGATGTTGACCGGCTCGAGCTCGTCCGAGAGGAGGAGCCGGTAGATCCCGTCGATCAGGTCGGAGACGTAGCAGAACGATCGGGTCTGCGAGCCGTCTCCGAAGACGGTCATCGGCTCCCCGGCGAGCGCCTGGCCGATCAGGGCCGGGACGACGCGGCCGTCGCGCGGCCGCATCCGCTCCCCGTACGTGTTGAAGATCCGGACGATGTGCGTCGGGACGCCGTGCGTGCGCTGGTAGGCCATCGTGATCGCCTCGGCGAACCTCTTTGCCTCGTCGTACACGCCGCGCGGACCGATCGGGTTCACGTTGCCCCAGTAGCTCTCCGGCTGGGGGTGGACGAGCGGGTCACCGTACACCTCGGACGTCGACGCGAGGAGGAAACGCGCCCCCTTGGCGAGGGCGAGCCCGAGGCTGTTGTGCGTGCCGAGCGAACCCACTTTGAGCGTCTGGATCGGCAACAGCAGGTAGTCGATGGGGGAAGCGGGGGAGGCGAAGTGCAGGACGGCGTCGAGCGGGCCGTCGATCGAGATGTACTTCGTGACGTCGTGCTCGACGAAGCGGAACCGCCTTTCGGCTGCCAGGTGCGCGATGTTGCGCGGGTTTCCGGTCACGAAGTTGTCCATGGCGACCACCTCGTGGCCCTCGGAGAGGAGCCGGTCGCACAGGTGGCTTCCGAGGAACCCCGCGCCCCCGGTGACGAGCGCTCTCACGAGCGTCCGACGCCCGAATAGGACCACCCCGCTGCCCGCAGCTCCCGGGGCTCGTAGACGTTGCGGAGGTCCACGACGGTCTGGGACCGCATGAGCTTCGAAAGACGCCCGAAGTCGAGGGCGCGGAACTCGTTCCACTCGGTCGCGAGCACGAGCGCGTCGCTCCCCGTTGCGCAGTCGTAGGCGTCGGTCGCGTAGTAGAGGTCGGGAAAGATCGCGCGCGCGTTCTCCATCGCGGCCGGGTCGAACGCCCGCACGGTGGATCCGGCGGCCAAGAGGTCCGAGATCACCGCCAGCGCGGGCGACTCGCGGATGTCGTCCGTCTCGGGTTTGAAGGAGAGCCCGAGGACCGCGACCGTCCGGTCGGCAAGGGGGCCCGTCGCTGCCGCGATCTTTTCGATCATCCGGGCTTTCGTTTCCGCGTTGACGCAGATCGCCGACTCGATGATGCGGAACCGATAGCCGTGCTGCCGCGCGAGGTCCACTGCCGCGGCCGTGTCCTTGGGGAAGCAGGAGCCTCCGAAACCGGGACCGGGCAGGAGAAACTGCGAGCCGATGCGCCGGTCGAGCCCCATTCCCTTCGAAACGTCGTGGACGTCCGCTCCCATGAGCTCGCAGAGACGGGCGATCTCGTTGATGAAGGAGATCTTCACGGCAAGGAACCCGTTGGACGCGTACTTGATCAGCTCGGCGGACGCGACGTCGGTGATGACGAACGGGGTCTCGGACAGGAACAGAGGCCCATACACCTCTTTCATGACCTCGATCGCGCGGGCGTCGGAGGCGCCGATGACGATCCGGTCGGGCCGGAGGAAGTCGCCGATCGCGGAGCCCTCTCGGAGGAACTCCGGATTCGAGACGACGGAGAACTCCCGCTCACCGTCGTTCGCTCGGAGGATCTGCTCGATCATGCGGCCGGTGCCGGTCGGCACCGTCGACTTGGTGACGACGACCTTGTAACCGTTCATGTGGTCGGAGATCGCCTGCGCGACCTGGCGGACGAACGTCAGATCGGGTGCGCCGTCCGGCCGCGGCGGCGTTCCGACTGCGATGAAGATGGCGAGTGCGCTCTCGATTCCTGACTTCAAGTCCGTCGTGAAGCGCAGGCGCCCCGCCCGCTGGTTCTTCGCGACGATCTCCTCCAGACCCGGCTCGTAGATCGGGATGCGTCCGGCCTGAAGGGCGACGACCTTCGACTCGTCCTTGTCGACGCAGACGACGTTCATGCCGAAGTCCGCGAGACAGGCGCCCGTCACGAGGCCCACGTAACCCGTTCCCACGACGCAGATGTTCATGCGACCGGCCTGTGAATGGAGTCGACCTTTCGTTCGCGGAACCACTCCACGGAACGCTCGATTCCTTCGGCGAGAGGGACTCGGGCACGGAACCCGAGGAGGCGCTCCGCCTTCTCGACCGAAGCATACGTGACGGGGACGTCGCCGGGCTGATCGGGCTGCCGGTCGAGCTTCGCCTTTCGTCCCGTCGCGCGCTCGACTTGCGCCACGAGCTCCGACAGCGTCACCGGCCGCGCCCCGCCGAGGTTGACGATCTCGAAACCGGAGTCGGGACCTCGATCGAGCGCCGCCTCCACGCCGTCGACGATGTCGTCGATGTAGGTGTAGTCGCGCCGGGAGCTGCCGTCTCCGTAGAACGGAATTGGAACGCCTTCCTCGATCGATCGAATGAAGCGCGCGATCGCCATCTCCGGCCTCTGGCGCGGGCCGTACACCGTGAAGAAGCGGAGGCAGAAGGCGCGGAGGCGATGGAGGTGGTGCGCGGCGAAGACGTGAAGCTCGCCGGCGCGTTTCGTCGTCGCGTACGGGGAGATCGGCCGGTCGATGGGGTCGTCTTCGGAGAAAGGCAGCTTGGAGTTGAGCCCGTACACCGAAGAGGAGGAGGCGAACGCGAAGAGCGGCCGGCCGTGCGCGACGGCCGCCTCGAGGAGGTGAAGGGTCGCGACGCAGTTGACCTCTTCGTAGAGGACGGGCTGGCGGAGCGACGGGCGGACGCCGGCGCGGGCCGCGAGGTGCGCGACGGCGTCGAATCGCTCCTCCGCGAACGTCCGGAAGACGAGGGCCCGGTCCCGGATGTCCCCCTCGACCAGCCGGAAGTCGGGGTAGGAGGCGAAAGGCGCCACGTTCTCGCGCTTCAACTCGGGGTCGTAGAAGTCGTTGAAGTCGTCGAAGATCACCACCCGGTCGCCGCGCGCCAGAAGGCGGGCCGTGAAGTGGGAGCCGATGAAGCCGGCTCCCCCCGTGACGAGGACGTTCAAGGCTGCGGGGCCGGTGTGGGCGTCGGCGTCGGAGCGAGGAGCTCCTCTTCGAGCTCCTCCTCGACGTCCGAAATGCTCTGCGCTTCCTCGTATGCCTTCTTGATGCCGGACTTCTGCCGGTTCCGGATCAACCAGCGCAGAATTGCCGACTCGTCGATTCCGACGACGAGCCGGTTCGCCGCGTCGAAGATCGCCGGGTCGTTGATCAGCTTGCCGGCGGTGCCCTGCCCCTCGTCGAGCTTGCGGGCGATCGAGTCGAGTCTCGCGGAGAGCCTCCGGAGGTTCCCGGTGAACTCGCGACTGAACCGCTCGTCGTTCAGGAGGGTGGGAAGCGCGCCTTTCCCGGTCTTCAGGTTCTCGGTCACGGCCGCGAGAGAGCCCGCCGCGGCCGAGAGCCGGTCGACGAGCTCGTAGACCTTTCTCTTGCCCTCGGGGTCGGACAGCAGCGCGGGGATCGCGCCCGTTCCCTTCGCCATTCCCTCCTCGATCGAGCCGAACACGTTTCGAAGGGACTGAACCGCTCGCTGGAGCGACTGCCCGACCTCGTCGCCGTAGCGCTCGTCTGCGAGGAGCTTCCCGGCCAGGCCCTGGCCCTTGTTGATCTTCGTCAGGACGGCATTCAGGTTGGCGAGGGTGCCGTTCAGGTTTCCTCCGAGCTGGGTCCCCTCGGCGCTGTCGCTGGTGAGCTGCCCGAGGAAGCCCTTCCCCTCTTCGGTGCGCCCGAGGATGTTCTTGAGCGACCGGGCGATCGCTCCGAGGTCGGTCAGGAGATCGCCACTGCCCTCGAGCAGCTTCTCGAGTCCCGCTCCCGGCGCCGGCTTGATCTCGCCTTCCGGCGGGACCACCGGCTCCTGCGCCGTGCCGCCCGCGAGCTCGACGTACTTGTCGCCCAGGAGCCCGATCGTCTTGATCGAGGCGCGGGTCCCCGTGCGCAGGCGCGGAGCGACCTTCCGGTCGACCTCGTAACGCACGTCCACGCGCTGGTCGGCCGGATCGGGGGAGAGGTTGACCTCGAGCACGTTGCCGACGGTGACGCCGTTCAGGCGGACGGGGTTGCCCGACACGAGACCGGCGGCCGAGTCGAACTGCGTGTGGTACGGGAGCTTCGCCGTGAACAGGTGGCGGCGCTTTCCGACCATGAGCACGCCGAAGACGAGAAAGAGCAGCGCGATCAGGACGACGAGCCCGACGCGAAACCGCCGGCCGACGGAAGACTCGAGGGGCATCAGGTTCCTCCACCGGCGGGCGCGGCATAGAAGCCGGTCCCGCACGGAAAGCCCATCGCACGGAAGTACTCCTGGAGAACGGGGTGACCGCCGCGGGCGGCCTCGTCGAAGGTACCGACGAACTGGAACCTTCCCTGGTGAAGGAACGCGACCCGGTCCGCGATCGTCCGAGCCGCCACGATGTCGTGAGTCACCGCGATCGACGTGATCTTGAGCCTCGAGTTCAGCTCAGCGATGAGCTGCGCGATCTTCTCCGACGTCACGGGGTCGAGACCCGTCGTCGGCTCGTCGTACATGATGATCTCGGGCTCGAGAACGATCGACCGGGCGAGGGCGGCCCGCTTGCGCATGCCGCCCGAAAGCTCCGACGGCATCTTCTTCTGGGTCCCCGGGAGCCCGACCATCGTCAGCTTTTCGGCGACGAGGTCGGCGATCTCGGAGGCGGACTTCTTCGTGTGCTCCTTAAGCGGGAAACCGACGTTCTGCTCGACGTTCATCGAGTCGAAGAGCGCGCCTCCCTGGAAGAGCATCGCGACGCGCCGCCGGATCGGAGAGAGCTCTTCTTCGGAGAGGTTCACGATCGATTGCCCGAAGACCTTGATGTCGCCCTTGTCCGCGCGTTCCAGCCCGTTGACGTGCCGGATCGTGACGCTCTTGCCGGTGCCCGACGGCCCGAGGACGCAGAGGACCTCGCCGCGGCGGATCTTCAGGGAGACCCCGGCCAGGATCTCGCGGCGCGCGTACGCTTTGAAGACGTTGTCGAACTCGACGATCGTCTCTCCCTGCACGTGTGGCTCGGGCGGCGTATCCGACAAACGCTCGGGGACGGCGCTCATAGGGCGAGGAACAGCTTGGTCAGGAAGAAGTCGGAGATCAGTATCGAGATCGAAGCGAAGACGACCGTGCGCGTGGTGGCGCGTCCGACGGACGTCGCGCCGCCTTCCACCTGGAGCCCGTTGTAGCAGCCGATCAAGGCGACCTCGAGGCCGAAGAAGAAAGTCTTGGCGAGACCGCTCGCGATGTCGTCGATGCGGAGGGAGTTCCAGATGCTGTTCAGGTAATCCTGAGGCGTCATCTGGAGATCGACGACCGCGATCAAGAGGCCGCCGACGATGCCGAGAACGTCGGCGATCGCGGTCAGGATCGGCAGCATGATGAAGACGGCGAGGACCCTCGGCAGGACGAGCCGGCGGATCGGCGAGATGGCCATGGACCGCAGCGCGTCCACCTGCTCGGTCACGACCATCGAGCCGATCTCGGCCGTGATCCCGGAGCCCACCCTTCCTCCCACCATGAGCGCGGTCAGGACGGGGCCGAGCTCGCGAACGAGGGAGACCGCCACGACGCGCCCGGTGAACATCTTTCCGCCGAACGCGGCGAGGGAGTACGCCGTCTGGAGCGCGAGGACCATTCCGACGGAAAACGCCGTAATTCCCGTGATCGAAAGGGATTTGACGCCGAGCTCGTCCATCTGCTTCAAGGTCTCGGACGCGTAGAAGGGGCGCGTCACCGCCGCCCGGGCGGTCTGCATCGTCATGGTTCCGAGGCCGCCCAAGTACTCGACCATGCCGGCGCCCTTCCGGCCGAGCCGGTCCACGAAGCGGAGCCACCGGATGTCCCGGTAGAAGATCGTCGTCGCGGTCTGTTGATTCGTGGGCGGCATTTGGTTTCGGTCGATTCTACTTGCCCGTGGCGGCGCTGTAAAACTCGGCGTTCGCGGGACTTGTGGGGCAAAGCGGCCCGCCGGGCGTCGACACTACAATCCGGGCGATGCGGGCCATTCGCTCGTTTGTCGTCTGGCCGCTCATATTCCTCGCGACGGCGCTCTTCGGGATCCCGGCCATTTTTGCGGCGCTCGTCCCCCCTCGCGGAGACTGGTTCCTCCGGTTTGCCCGGGGGTGGGCGCGGACCCTCCTCGCGGTCGCCGGCGTCCGGGTGCGCGTCAAGGACGAGGGCCGGCTTCCACGAAATAGGAGCTTCGTCGTCGTCGCGAACCACGAGAGCTTCTGCGACGTCCTCGTGCTCCTCGCGCACCTGCCGCTGCAGGTGCGGTTCCTCGCCAAGCGAAGCGTGTTCCGCGTTCCGATCCTCGGGTGGTCCATCGCGGCGGCCGGCTTCATACCCGTGGACCGGGAAGCGAAAGCCCGGAGCGGTGCCGCGGTGGAGGCCGCCTTGAAAAGGCTCGAGGGGGGTCGTTCCGTCGTCGTGTTCCCCGAGGAAACCCGTACTCCCACGGGGGAGCTTCTCCCGTTCAAGAAGGGGGCGGCGCTCCTCGCGCTGCGCTCGGGTCTCCCGATCCTCCCCATCGGGCTTGCCGGGACGTTCCGCGTGCTCCCGCGCGGGACTTTCCGGATCACGCCGGGCCCGGTCGTTCTCGCCGCGGGCGATCCGATCGAGACGGCCGGCCGGTCACCCCGGGAACGCGCCGCGCTGACGGAAGAGGTGCGCTTGAAGGTCCTCGCGCTGCGGGAGGACGCGCGGTCTCTCCTCCCGGAGACCGCGTGATACAAGGGGACCGGCCATGTCCGCGACCGCAGAACTGACCGAAGAGAAGGTCCTCGACGTCCTCAAGACGGTGAAGTTTCCCGGACTCTCCCGGGACATCGTCTCCTTCGGATTCGTGAAGGACTTGGCGGTGGGCGGCGGGAACGTCTCCTTCCGGCTCGAGGTCCAGACCTCTTCCCCGCGGGCCGCGGAAGAGATTCAGCGCGACGCGACCGAGCGCCTCCGCTCCGTGCCCGGCGTGAACGCCGTCACGATCCGGCTCGACGTCCGCGAGCCCGGGCCGGCGCCGCCGCGGGGAGCCGCCGGAGTTCCGCCGGCGGACGCGGCCCTCCTCGCCGACGTGCGTTTCAAGATCGCCGTTGCCTCCGGGAAAGGGGGCGTCGGAAAGTCGACCGTCGCCGCGAACCTCGCGCTCGCCCTCTCGCGGCTCGGCTCGAGGGTCGGGCTCATGGACTCCGACATCTATGGCCCCTCGCAGCAGATGATGATGGGAATCGACGAGAAGCCCTTCCTGAACGAGGGCAACCAGATCGTCCCGATCGAGAGGTTCGGCGTGCGGGTCATGTCGCTCGGTTTTCTCATGGACGTCGATCAGCCCGTCATCTGGCGGGGCCCGATGGTGATGAAGGCCGTGGAGCAGTTTCTGCAGGACGTGTCGTGGGGCAAGCTCGACTTTCTCGTCGTCGACCTGCCTCCCGGCACGGGAGACGCGCAGCTCACCCTGACGCAGAAGATCCACCTGTCGGGCGCGGTCATCGTCACGACCCCGCAGGACGTCGCGCTCATCGACGCGCGGAAGGGCCTTGCGATGTTTCAGAAGGTCAACGTACCGGTGCTCGGGATCGTCGAGAACATGTCCTACTTTCTCTGCCCGAAATGCGGGCATCGCGAGGAGATCTTCAAGCACGGCGGAGGCGAGCGCACGGCGAAGAAGCTGAACGTGCCCTTTCTCGGCGCGATCCCCCTCGACCCGGCGGTCGCGATCGGCGGAGACGCCGGTGTCCCCATCGTCGCCGCGGAGCCGGAGTCTTCCGTGACCCACGCGTTCCTGCGGATCGCCGAGACGATTCAGCAGCGCCTGGGCGCGTGACGCCGGGGAGCCGTTCTCGGTGCCTGCCCGGATCGAAGTCGCCCGCCTCGACATCACGCTCGCCCGCGTGGACGCGATCGTGAACCCGGCGAACGAGGGCCTCCAGCTCGGCGCGGGAGTCGCCGGCGCGATCCGCAGGCGGGGGGGGAAGTCGATCCAGGAGGAGTGCGACCGGATCGGGGGCTGCGCGATCGGGGAGGCGGTCGTGACGGGCGCGGGCAACCTTCCCGCGCGCTGGGTCATTCACGCGGTGGGACCGCGTTGGCACGGGGGAGAGCAGGGCGAGGAAATGGCGCTCGCGTCGGCGGTCCTCGCGGCGCTCTCCCGCGCCGAAGAGATCGGCGCCCGGTCCGTCGCGCTGCCGGCGATCTCCACCGGGGTCTTCGACTTCCCGGTCGAGCGCGCCGCGGAGATCTCCGTCGCCATGGCGACGTCGTTCAGTCGCAATGCCAGGAACGTTCAGCGCATCCTCTTCTGTCTGAACGACGAGGGGAGCTTCGAGATCTTTCGCCGAGAGGTGGAGCGGGCGGGGTAGGCCGCCTTCGCTATCATCCCGCCGGATGCTGCAGGTTCCCCTTCGGGCGCGCCACGCGCTGTCCCTGATTCTCCTTCTCCCCACCGTCGCGCCTCCTTCGATCCCGGCGGACCTTCTCCGCCTGGAAGCGGCGCGCAACGTCGGCCTCGCGGCCCTCGAGGAGGGCAACCTCGCGGAGGCGCGCCGCCGGTTCCAGGCGGTCCGCGAGCTCGCCCCGGCCGAACCGCTCGGCTGGGCGAATGGCGCCGTCGCGGCGATGCGTTCGGGCGACCTCGCGAGCGCCCGGGACCTTCTTGCGGGCGCGCTTTCCCGCGCCCCCCGCGACGGGCGGGTCCTCGCCCTCGAAGGGACCCGGCGGGAGCTCGCCGGCGACGCCCCCGGCGCGGTCGACGCCTACGAGAAGGCGGGGGCCGCGAACGACTCCGACCCCGCTCCGCTCTGGGCCGCCGCGCGCGTCCTGACCGGCAAGGTCGCGGGAGGCGCCGGCCGCGCGTCCCGGATGGTCCAGGCCGCGCTCGAAAGGGCGCCCGCCAACGTCTTTCTCCTCGCCCGCCTGGCCGAGCTGCGCCGGACGGCGGGGGAGCCCGCGCCGGCGCTCGACGCGCACGATCGACTGGTCCGCTCCCTCGAAGGAAAGGACCCGAAGCTCGAGCGGTACCTGGACGAGGCCCGCCAAACCCTGGCCGGAGGGGACGCCCGGACCGCGGCCTTGAAATACCGGATCGTCGAGAACCTGCTCAAGGTGACGCCGCGGTACCAGCAGGCGCGCGCCGAGGTCGAACCCGGCGTCGTCGGGATCCCGCTCGAGGAGTGGTCGTCCGCGCTCGCGGCGCGAATCCGCGCTCGAGCGGGACAGCCCATCCCGGTTTCGTTCTCGCCGGCGGCCGCCGGCCGGCTCGGCGCCCTCGACGGCCTCTCCGCCGTCCGCTCGACGGGGCGCGCCGGCCGCGACCTCGTGTTCGCCGGACGTACCGGAATCGTCGTCGCGACGGCAGGGAGCGGGGGCTATTCCCCGCGGCCGCCGTTACCGGGGTCGTTCTCCGGCGTCGAAGCCGCCGACGTCTCGAACTCCGGGCGGTTCGACCTCGTCGCGCCTGGCGCGCTCTTCCTGGCGGAGGGAGAGGGTTGGCGGCGGACCGCCGCGCCCGGGGGCGAAGGGGTCACCCTGATCGACTACGACAACGACGGAGATCTCGACCTCTACTTCTCCGCGCAGTCGGGCGATCGGCTGATGCGCAACAACCTCGACGGGACGTGGACGGACGCCACTCGCGGCAGCGGCCTGCCGCAGGGCGTCGCGACCCGAAGGGCCGTCGCGGGCGATTTCGACCGCGACGGCGACGCCGACCTGCTCCTCCTCGCGCGAGGAGGTCTCGTGCTCGCCGACAACCTCCGCGGCGGCCGGTTCGAGGTCAAGGCCGCCGGACTCCCGGCGGCGCCGGACGTGCTCGCGGCCCTTTCGGCGGACTTCGATGGGGACGGCCGGCTCGACCTCGTGACGAGCACGCGGGAGTCATCCTTCTTCTCGCGCAACGGGGGCAACGGGACGTTCGCCGCGGCCCGTCCGCTGCCCGTTTCCGGGGTGCCCGTCGCGGCCGACTTCGATAACGACGGCTTTCTCGACCTCCTCTTCGCGTCGGCGGCGGAACGCTCCGCGCTTCTTCGGGGTGACGGCTCGGGCGGCTTCGCCCCGTGGGACGCGGGCGTCCTGCCCGCTGCGCTCGACGCGGAGCCCGTGGATTTCGACGGGGACGGGGACCTCGACCTCGCCGCCGTCACGGCCGGCGGGAAGGCGGTGCTCTACGAGAACCGGGGGGGCAACGCGAACGGGTGGATCGACGTCGCCCTCGAGGGTCTGGCGACCGGTTCGGGCAAGGTCAACCGGGCGGGTCACGGCTCGGAAGTCGAGCTGAAGGCCCAGGAGCTCTACGTCTACCGCGTCGCGTCCCGTCCCGTGACGCGGCTCGGCCTCGGGTCGCGCCGCAAGGCGGACGTCCTGCGGATCGTGTGGACGAACGGCATTCCCCAGAACGAGCTCGACCCGCGCGTCCGCACTCTCGTCCGGGAGGTCCAGCAGCTCAAGGGCTCCTGTCCGTTCGTCTACGCGTTCGACGGAAAGCGGTGGCACTTCGTCACGGACGCGCTCGGACGGAGCCCGTTGGGGCTCCTCTTCGACGGCGTTCATCAGGCGACCGCGGACACGCGCGAGTGGCTGCTCGTCCGCGGAACGGAGCTCGCGCCATCGGAGGGGCGCCTACGGCTCGACTTCACCGAGGAGCTCTGGGAAGTCGCCTATCTCGACCTCGTCCGGCTCGTGGCGATCGACCATCCAGCCGGAATCGAGATCGTGCCGGACGAGAAGATGGTGCCCCCTCCGTTTCCCGAAAAGCGATTCTTCACCGTCTCCCGGCCCTTGACGGCGCGCGCGCTCGACGGCGCCGGCCGCGATCGCTCGCGCGAGATCGAGAGGGAAGACGGCCTCTACCTCGGCGGTCTCGCTCCGACCCGGCACCAGGGGATCGTCCGGCCGCACGAGCTCGTGCTCCACCTCCCCGGCGCGCGGGCGGCGAAGAACGTGATGCTCTACCTGACCGGCTGGATCTTCTACGGCGACACCTCGATTCAGGTGTCGCTCTCCCAGCGCGGAGGGGACGCCTCGGGCGAGCGCCCCTTCGGGCCGGTGCTCGAGGTGCCCGACGGGCGCGGGGGCTGGCGCGTGGCGATCCCCGCGATGGGATACCCCGCGGGAAAGACGAAGACGATGCCGGTCGACCTCTCGAACGTGCTCGTCCGGGACGACCCCCGCGTCCGCATTCGCACGAACCTCGCGCTCTACTGGGACCGGATCGTGTACACCGCCGACGACCCGAAGCCTCCGACCGAGATCTCGCCCTCGCGGCTTCTCTCGGCGCGTCTCGCGTTCCGCGGTTTCTCCCGGATGCGACGCGAGAGTCCCGATGGTCCCCACGTCTTTCTCCACGACGACGTCGAGACGGCGCCCCGGTGGGCCGACCTCGAAGGCCTCTACACGCGATACGGCGACGTGCGTCCCCTTCTCGACGCGGCCGACGACCGGTACGTGGTCATGAAGGGGGGCGACGCCGTCCGCCTCGAGTTCGACGCCTCGGAGCTGCCCGCCCTCGAACCGGGGTGGCAGCGCGACTGGCTTCTCGTGCTGGACGGCTGGGACAAGGACGGGGACGAGAACACGGTGGCCGGACAGACGGTCGAGCCGCTCCCTTTCCACGGGCAGGACGACGCGCGCTACGGCGAAAAACAGGCGGAGCCTCCCGCGCTCCAGGAGCTTCGGCGCTCGTGGCTGACGCGCCGGGAAAGCCCGGACGCGTTTCGGGACGCGCTCCGCGGAGCCCGGCCCTGAGAAGGGCGCTCCTCCTCGCGCTCGG
>DASRPJ010000292.1:0-3885 GCA_035646435.1 Thermoanaerobaculia bacterium
CGACGGCGAGGTCCTCGACCTCGTGAACCCGAACCACCTGCCTCCCGAGTCGCGGATCGACCGGATGGAAGAGCCCTACATCGGCGCGACGATAATCACCCGCGACGACTTCCTCGGAGGGCTCCTGAAGCTGTGCGAAGACCGGCGCGGGGTGCAGAAGTCGATGGAGTACCTCTCCGCCAACCGGGTCGTGCTGTCGTACGAATTCCCGCTGAACGAGGTCGTCCTCGACTTCTACGACAAGCTGAAGAGCGTCTCGAAGGGGTACGCGTCGTTCGACTACGAGTTCGCCGGCTACCGCGAGGGGGACCTCGTGAAGCTCGACATCCTCGTCAACGGCGAGGCGGTCGACGCCCTGTCGATCATCGTCCACCGGGAAGAAGCGACCGCCAAGGGGAGGTTGCTGGCGACGAAGATGAAGGAGATCATCCCCCGCCAGATGTTCGAGGTCGCGATCCAGGCGGCGATCGGCGCCAAGATCATCGCGCGGGAGACGGTCCCCGCGATGCGAAAGAACGTGATCGCGAAGTGCTACGGCGGCGACATCACCCGGAAGCGCAAGCTCCTGGAGAAGCAGAAAGAGGGAAAGAAACGCATGAAGAGAGTCGGACGCGTCGACATACCGCAGGACGCGTTTCTCGCCGTCCTGAAAGTCGAATGAGCGGGCGGACGCGCGACGAAGGGACCGGGAAGGTCGTCCGCCACTCGTCGGCGCGGGAGTGGTACGAGTCCCTCCTCGTCGCCGGGATCTTCGTGCTGTTCGTCCGGACGTTCGTCGTCCAGACCTACCAGGTGCCGACCGGCTCGATGGAGAAGACGATCCTCGTCGGAGACCACCTCCTCGTCAACAAGTTCGCCTACGGGCCGCGGCTCGAGGGCTGGGCCCGCCTGCTGCCTTACCGCGACGTCCATCGCGGCGACATCATCGTCTTCAAGAAGCCGGGGGACGACGTCAACCCCGGGAACGTGCTCGTCAAGCGGGGCGTCGCCGGGCCGTCGGACACGCTCGTCGTGCGAGACAAGGTTCTCTGGGTCAACGGCGAAGTCGCGGACGGGCCGCACGTGCAGCACAGCGACCCCGAGGTCTATCCGAACGATGGGGCCATCCCCGACATGGCCCGCCGGCGCGATCAGTTCGGGCCGTTCGTCGTGCCGGCCGGGTCCTGGTTCGGCATGGGGGACAACCGCGACAACTCCCTCGACAGCCGGTACTGGGGCGCGATCCCCCGCGAGAACATTTTCGGAAGGCCGACCATCCTCTACTGGTCCTACGAGGCGGAGCCGAACTCGCACGTCTGGCGCGGTCCGATGGCCAAGCTCCGACAGCTCGCGGACGTGGCGCTCCACTTCTTTTCTCGGACGCGATGGAACCGGATGTTCCGCCTCGTGCGCTGAGCGCGGAGCCGGACCCGGCCCCGTCCCGCGATGGCGCCGCTGACGGAGTCACGAGAGCGAGAAGGACGCGGCCGCGGGAGTACCTGCAGGCGATCCTCGTCGCCGTGATATTCGCCCTCTTCGCGCGGACGTTTCTCTTTCAGGCCTTTCAGGTCCCGAGCTCTTCGATGGAGCGGAACATCCTCGTGGGCGACCACCTGATCGTCAACAAGTTCCTCTTCGCCTCGGGCGGGGGCGGGCTCCTGTCGCGGCTGCTCCCCCATCGCGCCGTGCGCCGCGGCGACGTGATCGTCTTCAAGTTCCCGGAGGATCCGCGGCGCGACTTCATCAAGAGGGTGGTCGCGCTGCCCGGCGAAACGGTGGAGATCCGCGACAAATCCGTCTACGTCGAGGGAATGCGCCTTCCCGACGACAGGGCGACGTTTTCCGACGATCGGGTGTGGCCGGACGATCCGAAGCTGCCCGAGTCCTACCGGCGGCGGGATCAGTCGCGCCCGTTCACCGTCCCGCCCGGCTCCTACTTCGCTCTCGGGGACAACCGCGACAACTCCTACGACAGCCGGTTCTGGGGTCCGGTGCCCGCGGAGAACATGAAGGGCCGGGCGATGTTCGTGTACTGGTCGTACCCCCTCGAGCCCGCGAAGCGAAGGTCGGTGAAGGAGCTCGCGGCGATCGCGCTGAACTTCTTCCGCAAGACGAGGTGGGAGCGGACGCTCCTGCCGGTCCGGTAGGGGTCGGCGCCCCCGAAACCCTGCTTCGCGGTAAGATTTCCCGGATCTCCGGAGGAAACAGATGGCTCGCAACCGCTCGGACCGGGGCGCCGGAAACATCGGATGCCTGTTGTGGCTGGTCGTCATCGTACTGGTCGGGCACGTGCTCTGGAAGGTCGTACCCGTCAAGGTCCGCACGTCGACGTTCTACGATTCGATGCAGGAACAGGCTTCGTTCGGATCGATCAAGAGCATTCCGGCGATCGAGTACGAAATCCTTCGGCGCGCCGAGGAGCTGAAGATTCCCGTGACGAAGGAGAACCTCAAGATCACGCGCATCCGCAACGCGGTCATCGTCGAGGCCCACTACTCGATCGAGATCGAGTTCTTCGGCGGCGCGTACAAGTACGTCTGGAAGTTCGACCCGGTCGTCGAGCGGCCGACGTTCGCCGTCTAAGCCCCTTCGCGGCTCACGGGAATATCCCTCCTCCACGGGCGCGTTCGGCGCCTCCAGGAGGACTTTCATGCGCGCCTTTCGTGCCACTCTGACTCTACTCGCCGTTCTCGGCCTCGTGTCTGCCGCCGCCGTCGCCGAAGCCCCGGCGATCGGAACCGCCGCTCCCGACTTCCAGCTCACGACCCTCGACGGGAAGCCCTTTTCGCTCGCGTCCGCGGCGAAGGAGAACAAGGCCGTCGTCCTCATGTGGATTTCGACGCAGTGCCCCTACTCGAACGCCTACAACGCCCAGATGAAGGACATGGCGAACGCCTACGCGTCGAAGGGCGTCCTCTTCGTCGGCATCAACAGCAACAAGACGGAGGACCTGGTGAAGGCCGTCGCCCACGCGAAGAAGAACGGACACACTTTCCCGATCCTGAAAGATCCCTCGAACAAGGTCGCGGACCTCTACGACGCGCAGCGCACCCCCGAGGTCTTCGTCGTCGACTCGACCGGCAAGCTCCGCTACCACGGCCGGATCACGGAGAACCACGAGGACGCGTCGAGCTCGCCGGACCTGAAGAACGCCCTCGACGCGCTCCTGTCGGGCAGGACGGTCGAGAAGACCGTGACGAAGGCCTTCGGTTGCACGATCAAGCGGGCGTAAACCGCCGCCCCGGCGCTCGCCGGACCGCTGCGGCGCTTCTCGCCGCCGCCGTTCTCGGGTCGGGGGGACTCTGGGGCGCCCCCCCGTCCCGGCTCGCGGGCGAGCTCGACGCGGGCGGACTCCTCCAGGCCATCTCCCGGGAGAAGGGCCGGGTCGTCCTCGTCAACTTCTGGGCGACGTGGTGCGTGCCGTGCCGGGAGGAGTTCCCGCTGCTCACGCGACTCGAGAAGAAGCACCGCAGCGCGGGTCTCTCCGTTCTCGGCGTCTCCACCGACTTCCAGAAGGAGAAGGCGGCCGTCGAGAAGTTCCTCGCCGAACAGAAGCCTTCCTTCCGGAACTACCGCAAGAAAAGCGGCGGAGACGACCAGAAGTTCATCGAAGCGGTGGACTCCTCCTGGGGGGGCGAGCTCCCCTTCTCGGTGCTCTACGACCGCGCCGGGCGCAAGGTCCGGGTCTACTCGGGAGAGCTCGAGATCGCGGCCGTCGAAAAGCAGATCGTCCAGCTCCTCGGAGCCCGCGCGACCGGTGGCCGGTAAAGCGTCCTGACGCCGTCCTTCCTCAAGGCGACTCGACCGCGGGACCGGGAATTGCTTGCGCGGACGGGAGGGTTTGGGCTCCCGTGCGGGCCCATCGCCCCGGAACAGGAGATTTAGCCTCATGAAAACTCGTTTCTC
>DASRPJ010000293.1:0-3278 GCA_035646435.1 Thermoanaerobaculia bacterium
CGGGTTCGAGTCCCGTCGACCCCGCCAAAACCGCTAGCGCGGCGCGGCGAACTCGTAATCCGACAGCGTCATCGTCACTTTCATGCGCTTCTTGACGAAGAGGAGGCCGCCCGCGCCCTCGATGCTCACCCGGGAGAGCGCGGGGCCCTCCGGCGTCGAGGCGCCGTACTCCATCTGGATGTCCATTCGGTCGACGAACTTGGGGTTGTCGGCGGGCCGGTAGCGGAGCCGCACGATCGCGCCCGTCGCCGCGTCGACGACGGCCTCGCCGATGCTCGTTTCGGGTGAGGGTTTCCCCTTCGGCTCGAATCGGATCTTGACGCGATTCGGATCGGCCGAGTCCGGGCCCACGAGCGTGAAGCGGTGCTTCGCCTGCTCGGCCGCGTCCAGAGGACTCTTCGCCCCGATCCGGATCGAGCCTCCCTTGCGCGGCGGCTCCGCCTTCGCCTCGGCCCGTCGCTTCTTTTCGCCCGCGGTGTCGTCTTTGCCGTCCCGGACGAAACGGATGACTTCCCGGTCCGCTTGGCCGCCGCGCTGCGTGACGCGCTCAACGCTCTCGGTCACCGACTCGGGCTTGCCCTTCTTGTCGAGCTCCTCCGACCGGGTCGCGGTCGTGTGGCTGTGGTTCTCGAGGAGCTTCGCCATGCGCGCTTCGCGTTCGGAGACCTTCCCGAGAACGGTCGCGAGGTCCGGCGGGATGCCGGTGGCGAGGAGCAGGAGAAGGGGGAGAAGAATTGCTCGTTACCTCGGTAGCGGAGGATACCCGAGGATCCCGTTTAGGTCGATCGAGCGCGACTTTCTTTCACACCGCTTCCCAGCGGCGGGCGAGCCGGCGCGCGAGCGCGAAGAGCAGGGCGGCCGCGGCGGCGAGGAAGAGAACCTGCGGCCAGAGCGCCGTGAGCGGCTCGTCGCGCCAGAACACCTTCATGAAGCCGTCGATCGCCCACGCGTTCAGCGTGACGAGGCCGACCTTCTGAATGCCTTCCGACATCAGGAAGCGTGGATACATGCTTCCGCCGAGCGCCGACATGACGAGGATCACCATGTTCGAGAGCGCCACGAGCTGCATGCGCGTTCGCGAGAGCGCGGCGAGCACGAGGCCGAACGCGGACGCGGCGAGCGCCGTCACGACGGCCATAACGAGAAATCCCGGAACGTGGCGGTGGAGCTCGAGCCCGAAGAAGATCTCCCCCCAGACGAACATCACCGTCAGCTGCGCGACGGCGACGGTCGCGAGGTACAGGAGCTTGCCCGACAGGAGCTGCCCCATCGTCACGCGCGTCGAGAGAACGCGGTCGAGCGTGCCGCTCTCGACCTCCTCGATCAACGCCCCGCCGGCGCCCGCCGCCGAGAAGAGGAGGAACATGACCCCGAGACCCGCGGCCGTGACCGCGACGCCCGGGCTCTTCTTCTTCTCTCCGAGAACGTCGCGCACTTGGACGTTCACCAGTCCTCCGCCCGCGCGGCCGGAAGCGGGACCGGCGTCCGTCTGCCGCCGCAACTGGTCGACGTTCCTCTGGAGCGCCGCCTTCTGCTCCGCAGTGAGGTCGCCGCCCCAGCGGTCCACCTGATCGATCCCCCGCTCCGCCATCACGTCGGGCAGGGCGGTCATCGCGACCTTCTGCAGAAGCCCGGAGAGGACCTCCGGGGCGATCGGATCGGACGTGTCGGCGAGGATGCGCAGGGTCGGTCCGCCCGTCTGCGGGCCGAAGCCGACCGGCGCCTCGCCGAAGCCTTTCGGCACGACGAGCGCGAGCGGGACGTCGCCGGCGCGTACCATTGCCTCCGCCGCCGCGGCGTCGGCGGGCGGAGTCCTTCCTCCCGCCTCTTCCGTCCCCCCGACGACCCGGAGTCCCGGCTCGCGCTTCAAGGCCTCGACGAACCGCTGCGAGTTCGGGGTGCCGTCCTCGTCGACGACGACGAGCGCGATCCTCCGGGTGGTCGCACGGGACGACGAGCCGCCGCCGAAGAGCGACGCGAAGACGGTGAAGAAGACGACCGGGAGGACGAACGAGAGCACGAGCGCCGCGCGGTCGCGCTTCAGCTTGGCGAAGTGAGTCCGGGCGACCGCGAGGATCATTCGCGCAACTCCCGCCCGGTGAGCTGGAGGAATACGGACTCGAGCGTGCCGGTCTTCAGAGCGAGGTCCCGGATCTTCACGCCGTCGCTCCGGAACGCTTCGAGGAGGTCGGCGATCTCGCGGGCCGGATCGGTGACCGAGCACTGGACCGTTCCGTCGGAGAACGTCGCGCCGCGCCTCTCGAGCTCTTCGCGAAGCCGCGCCGGGAAAGGGCTCTCGGTCTCGATCGTCAGCATCCGGCCGGCGCCGAGAGTCCGGCGAACCAGCTCGTCTTTCGTCCCGAGCGCGATCACGCGACCGTTGTCGATGATCGCGATACGGTCGCAGAGGCGCTCGGCCTCTTCCATGTAGTGCGTCGTGTAGAGGAGCGCGACGCCGCCGCGGCGGAGCTCGCCGATCATCTCGTAGATGCGTTCGCGCGACTGCGGATCGACGCCGACGGTCGGTTCGTCGAGCAGCAGGAGCTTCGGTGCGTGGATCGTGCCCGCGGCGATGTTCAGGCGGCGCCTCATTCCGCCGGAGAGCCGGTCGGTCCTCTCGTTCGCGCGCTCCGCGAGCCCGGTCCAGCGAAGCCCCTCGGTAACCGCGGTCAGCAGAGGCTCGCCGCCGAGTCCCTGGTATCGCCCGAAAGCCGTCAGGTTCTCCTCGGGCGTCAGGAGCGGGTAGAGCGCGATCTCCTGGGTCACGTATCCGACGCTGTCTTTCGAGCGCGAGTCCTCGACGGGGAGCCCGAGCACCCGGACCGTGCCCGAGTCGGGGCGGACGCGCCCGACGACCGAGCGGACGAGAGTCGTCTTTCCGGCGCCGTTCGGGCCCAGGAGGCCGACGATCTCGCCGGGCCCGACGTCGAGCGAGACGCCGTCGAGCGCCCGCCGGTCCCCGAACGACTTGACGAGGTCGCGGATTTCGAGGGGGGGCGGGCCGTTCACGGCGGCGCGAGTCTATCGCCCGGAATGCGACGGGGGCCCGAAGGCCCCCGTCGAGTTGTACAACCGAAATCTACCAGGTCACACGCAGCCCGAGCTGAACCTGGCGCGGGTCGCCGTCGCCGCTCCGGATCGTGCCGTCGAAGTTGAAGATCAGGTTCGTGACTTCGGGCGTCAGGAAGTTGTCGCTGTTGAAGACGTTGAATACCTCGAGGATCGGCTCGATCGTCAGAGGGGCCAGCGAGAACTCTTTCGACAGCCGAAGGTCGAGC